>JAJFLL010000180.1 GCA_021772695.1 Deltaproteobacteria bacterium | reverse complement strand
ATAGCCTGCCATAATCGTCGACGCCTCTTTGAAGAACCAACCCTACCCTTGTCTCAGAGAAGATAAATTTAAACTTTGCGAAGAAACTTGGGACCCAGTATGATGACGCCTTCACTCCAAGGAGGCAAATCATGAGAAGTCGAATACTTTTTTTGCTCGGCATAGGAATGATCATCGGAATGAGCACCGTAGGCATCAGTTGCGGTGGGGGCGATGAATTCTTTGAACCCTTTTTTTGTGAATCGGATTTCGATTGTCCCGACGGCCAGATCTGCAGCGTCAATAATAATTGTATTGATCCATTTTAGCCGGTTTTCATATCATACTTCCCTGGATTTCACTCAGACTGGGCCACATTGTTGAACTAGAATTCAGTATTTCATCCATAACAGGTGGCATCGAAAGATAACGGGATCCAAAGGGTTCAGGCAATTTTCATTGATCTTCTGACCCATAGGACCCATGCTAGGTAACATGAGTCTAGCCGCCCGTATTTTAATCCTCTTCATCACCGGCTTTTGCCTCGGACCCATCGGTGATTACTTTCACGTGGCCACCGAAACCACCGGTTACCCGACCGGTCGCTACGCCTTTTATTTTTTTGGTTTACCTTATTGGGTGCCTTTACTCTTCGGCAGTGCCGCCGTGGTGGTGGGGATGACGCATCCCTGGTTAGATCTCATATTACCGGGGTCGCCTTCACGGCCCGGTGCTCGCAACGGTGCCTGGGCATTGGGCGGCGTTCTAGTATTCCTGGGTTTATATCTAGCGAGCGGCTTGCTACCGGGACCAGCGGGATCGGCCAACGACGCCCTCATGGGCATGTTAGCACTCATGGTCTGGGCCATGTTGGATCGCACTTGGCAGGGCATATTCTTGGGCATCGTCACCGCCCTAAGCGGCACCTTGGTAGAAATTCTTTTAGTGCAAGGTGAAATCTTTTTTTATCACCCCGGGCGCGACAACCTAATGGGTGTGCCTTCGTGGCTGCCGTGGTTGTACTTCGCAGCATCGGTGACTCTGGGAAACTTCGGCAGGTATCTAAAATACCGTCCGCAGCCCCAATAAGACAGGCATTGAAGATGCCCAAAACAGGATTAGTCCTGTTTCAATAAGTCAAATAAGAAAAATTATTGCAGGGGTTCTGGAGTTTTCTTTGGCATCTTGGGTTTAGGAGCCGTCGGCACCGCTTCTAGATCGGGTGCGAGGGTTTTCTCCTGAACCTTTCCCAAGACCTCGGGAAGATCAATGCCCGCTTGACGCGCCAATTCGTGAATGGGGGGCAAGGACCCGATCATACCGCTGAGAAAATTGGCGGTGGAACCCTTGGAACCTCCGTTTTGGCCATTGCCCGAATCCCATACGGTAATCTTGTCGATCTTGAGATTTTGCACCGCCTTGACCTGTTCTTCCACCAGTTTGGGAAGTTGCTCAATGATCAATAAGGCCGGTGCCAGATCCACACGATCCTGGCACACCTTGATAAGATTTTCATAACCTTGGGCCTTGGCGTCTAATACCTTTTTGATCCCCTCGGCCTCGGCAATATATTTGGCCAGTGAAGCATCGGCCTCACCCTGGGCGATGCGGCGAATTTTTTCAGCTTCGGCTTCTGCATCGATTTCGACTCGCTTCCTCTCGATCATCTCTTTGGCGATTTCGGTTTTTTCTAAGCGAGCCAATTCCTCTTCTTTTTGCGCCTGCAAGATATCACGAGAAGAGTTGGCCATGGAAACCTCACCGCGCCGTTGGGCTTCGGCGCGCCGCTCCGCCAGGGAAGCATCGTATTCGGCCATCTGAGACTTGGATTCGTTTTCTCCCTTCACCGCTTCAGCTTCTAATTGAGCGATGCGTACCCGCTGATTAGCCTCGGCTTCTTTTTTACCTTGCAGGGCAAGGGCATTCTGTTCCGCCAAGGCGATTTCTTTTTGCCGCAGCGATTCGGCTTCCCCGGTCGCCCCTTCCGCCTCGGATTGGGCCACCGAAATACGTTCGTTTCGCTCGGCTTGTTTCATCCCCATGGCCGTTTGGGCATTTTGCTCTGAAACTTCCACCTGCATTTTTCGATGGGCGCTGGCCTCACCGATGGAACCCAATTGATCGGCCTGAGCCACCTCCACTTTGGCCTGGTTGATGGCTTCACTGGCGGCCTTGCGCCCCAAGGCCTCGATGTATCCCGACTCGTCGTTGATATCTCGAATGTTGACGTTGATCATTTCCAAACCGATTTTATTGAGTTCGGTGTTGACGTTTTTATTCACCAAATCGAGGAATTTTTCCCGGTCTTGATTGATCTCTTCGATGGTAAGCGTGGCGATGACCAATCGCATCTGACCGAGGATGATGTCTCGAGATTGAGAAGCGATCTGGGTTTCATTCAAACCTAAGAGTCGTTCCGCCGCATTATTCATGATATCGGGACCGGTGGAGATACCGATGGTGAAAGTCGACGGAACGTTGACCCGAATATTCTTTTTCGAGAGCGCACTGGTCAATTCGATATCGATGGTCAGGGGTTCCAAGGAAAGAAAGGCATAAGATTGCAATAGGGGAATAACGAAGGAACCACCCCCATGGATGCATTTGGCGGCACGTTGCCCGGAGATCTTTCCATAGATCACCAATACCCGGTTAGAAGGGCAGCGCTTATACTGGCGAACCAATAAAGTGACGAAAAACAATACCAACAGAACCGGAACTACGATCAAAGCTACCGGACCAAAGTTTAAAAATTGAAACATACCATAACCTCCGAGAACTGGCCCCGATGAAAAATGGGGGCAAGATAAACGATAAAAAAATTCATGTTAGCGGTTTTACGACCAGGATATCGTCCTCACGGACTTCCAATACTTCCACGTCGGTGAAGGCGGGAATTTGTGGGCCATGGCTGATAGCGGTCATGATCTTTTTTCTACCCGATACGGAAATCTCAACTTGACCATGACCCTCACCCTTCAGCGGTAGGGTAAGATAAACCCTGCCCACCTTGCCTAAGGCGGATTTGGCATCATAAGGAATATTGAGGTTCAATCGTCGGGTAAAATACATGCCCGTTGACGCCGCGGACATCATGGCGACGCCGAAGCCACCGGAAAAAAATGCTGAAGCCAAACGGCCTAATTGCCAATCAATGCGACAAGCCAAACCCATCCAGCCGGCCCCCATAAAAAAGGCTAAAATGGAAAGTAGGGAAAAAAAGGCAAAGGAAACATCGGAATCTACGGTCACGTCCATGTCTAAGTCACCGTGGTCCGCCCCACCAAATAGACCCATGGCAAGGCGTATTAGGAACAAGAAGGTACCGACCGTAGCCAAGAAGAAATAGGTGACCACATCGGCCCCTAAGGACAACAACTTGGACCAATCAAAAAAAAGATTTAAAAATTCCATAGTTAACCGATTATTGGATTTTCGGGATTCTAGGATAGAAACTTAGTGGGATCAATCAAAAGATCCTTTGGCCCCCTGAGGCAAATTTCCATGATCAATACCCTTCCCAACTCGGCGCTTCTTGAAGCAATGAAATTTGCTCTTTCAAACTTAGCAGGAATTCTTCCCAGTAGCGTCGTTCCCGGTAATAGGGGAAGGCCCGCTCAAAGATAGGTTCCTCATGGCGGGCCCCAATCCAGGCGGTATGCCTTATCATGCGCAAGGTACGTAAGGGCTCGGCCAAACGCAGACTATGGTGATCGAAGGGACGAAAGACTTCGTAGCCTTCGAAAAAGGCCTTGCGCTGTTCCACCTGTTCTTCCGGGCTGCCGTAAAATAACATCCATACATCTTGCACCGCGGGTGCATGGAGCATGTCATCAAAATCCAAGAGATGAGGGCCCTGATCGTTCCAAAGCACGTTGCCCGGATGGCAATCGCCGTGCAGTAAAATATTGGCGGGTTGGTGTTGAAAATAGGGTTCGATGGCCTGAAGACATTGGGTCAAAATTTGTTCTAAAGCTGGACGAATATCGGCAGGCAAAAAATTCAACTGCAAGATAAAATCAAAACTTTGGTAACCATAGCTCTCTGGGTTTAGCGTTAGCCGATGGGGTGCAGTGAAATGTTCCCCCACGTTATGCAGTCTCCCCAAGGTGCGTCCCAACCATCGCAGGTCCTCGGCAGTGTTCTCGGCATGTTCACGACCGCGAAATTTGGGATACAAAGAATAATAAAAGGGTTCCCCCAGTGCCAGGGCAGGACCATAGGGACTGGGATTCGACAATTCCAAAGGTTCCACCACGGGGATTTCTAGCTCGCCCAATTTTTTTAGGAAGGCGTGTTCTTCGGCGATGGCTTCCGGACTCCAGCGTTCGGGTCGGTAAAATTTGCCGATCACCGGTTCGCCCCCTTCGACCCCGATTTCGTACACCCGGTTTTCGTAGGAGTTGAGAGGATACAAGACTCCCGTGGGGCGGTAGCCTTGAATGCTAATCAATTGGAGGATTTTTTCGGGCAATAGATCAGAAAAATGCATGTGCCCTCTTCCTAGTCCTTCGTCTAGGCCTTGTCCATACGGGATTCAAAAAGCTTCGGTTCACCTACGAGGCGGCGGTAGGCTATAGGAAAAATTGACCCCGCCCCAAACATTGGTAGGTTGGGCCATGGCGGAACGCAGGACCTCGGGTAAGATCACCGACACATGCATATTGGGAATCACTTGAAACCCACGAAGCGGTTCCCAGGGAAAACTCAAGGAATATTCCAGAAGATTGAATTGAGTACCCACATCGGCGATATGCGCACGATTGAAACGGCCGTCGCCCATGCCCAATCTTAGGGTGGTCACGACACCAAAGTTCAAGGGAAGTTCTCTTTGATATCCCATGCCCAACTCCCACCACAGCGCACCGGGGGCATCGATCAGGCGTACGGTAAAATGCGCCATCCAAAATAAAGGATCCCAATGATAGGTTAGTAAAATATCTCCTTCCAAGGAACCCGTGCCGAAATCCAGAGATCGGGGATTCCCGTTTGGATAGAGAGCGGCGTAAACCCAGGTACGCAAAATCAATCGCTCTTGGAAAAATTCCCGATGATAATACAAGGTCAAATCAACTTCGTTAAATTCACCTTGGTTGGGTTCGTCGTCGAGGACAAAATTTCCCCAAACATTAAACCCAACGCCGTAGTATTCTACCTGAGCGGAGGGTTGCCACACCGCACCAAGGCTTGCGGGAATGCCCCGCCACATATATTTCGATAAAAATTTTGATTCGGTACCGAAGGCAAAATGCGGGGTGAACCGGTGTTTGGGAATTTGATGGTGAATTGAGAAATTATAAGTAGAACCGGCATCATCGGCATAGCCCTGAGCTGACATGCCTAACAGGATCCAAACCAAACAGAACCAGGCCCCCCGGCTCATGAAGGGCCCTTCATTAAAATACGCCGCAACCGGTCTAAGGCCGTGGACACCACGAGCTTTTTAAACGCTAATCTTGAGAATGGAAATTGATAGCACCGCTCCCAATGGGTATGGGGGCCCACCACCGCCACATGAACCGTGCCTACGGGTTTTTCGGGGGTACCCCCGGTGGGACCGGCAATCCCGCTGGTGGCCAAGCCCCAATCGCTATGCAAACGATTTTGCACCCCATGGGCCATGGCCAAAACGGTCTCACTGCTGACGGCGCCAAAAGTTTTTAAAATTTTTGGATCAACGCCCAGAAAAGTTTCTTTGGCATCATTGGCATAGGTGACGAAGCCACCGAGAAAGTAAGCACTGGCGCCGGGGGCATTGGTAATTTCGTTGGCCAATAATCCACCGGTGCACGATTCCGCCACCGCCAGGCTTTGCCCCCTTGCCAGCAGCATGGCGCCGACCACTTCCGTCAAGCGTTCGTCTCCGGTGCCAAAGATATGTTCGCCTAATTTTTCCTGCAACAGGCGCACCCCTGCTTCCAGGCGCTTAGCCACTTCCTTGTCGTCATCACTCTCGGCTTCCAGCCTGAGATCCACCGAAGGAAACCGCACCCGAAACCCTAGATTTAATCCCAATTTTTTGAGTTCCTCCGCCGTGGTATCCCGCAAGGTCTGGTCCATCTGGCCCTCTGGCAGGCCAAAGCACCGAACCACTTTTAAAAATCGCCTCGTTGCAGGCGTCGAATGGCGACGCAAGATGGGCAAAAAACCTTCATGGAACATCAATTCCATTTCAGAGGGAATGCCCGGGAAAAATCCGAAATGCACCCCCCCGTGACAAAAATAAACGCCAGGGGCTGTTCCCCTTCCATTGGCCAGTACCTCAGATCCCTTAGGTAGCCAGGCTTGGCACTCTTGATTAGGGCTCGGAACCCTCCCGGTACTTTCAAAAAATTTTTGAATTTTTTCCCATGCCACGGCATCG
>JAJFLL010000179.1 GCA_021772695.1 Deltaproteobacteria bacterium | reverse complement strand
TGGGGCTTTTATTTTTGACTAATTCTCACAAAGTGGCATAGGGTTCGCCGAGGCCTGGGAAAGTTTTTCCCGATTAAATACCGATTATTTTTAATGTTTTCACCCTGGCCCTATTGGATCAAGGGAGGTCCCATGAAGCGTCTTCTCGGCGGCTTACTTTTAGGTACCCTGGGCGTTTTTTTAATTGTGTCGATGCCCCAGCAGTCTCACGCCTTAAGCTTTTCGGCCCACGGCTATTACCGGCTGTTTCTCGACTGGTCCTACGACCTCGACACACAAAAACCCTCGAATATTCAGCAAGGGCAACAACGCGGCAATGACCGCTTTGGAAATATACTTTTCGGGCAGCAACGCTTTCGCATCGAGCCGGTCTTAAAGATCAACGACAACATTTCCTTCCATTCGCAAATGGACTTCCTCGACAACGTTTTATTCGGTTCCAATGATGTAACCCAATTGTCCGTATTCAATCCGGTTACAGGAACTCTGGTCCTACCGGGCGGCAACGGCGCCTTCGGTGTCACCGGCCCTGAAGCTGGCGACGTAGTCACGGGTGGCGGTGGTGCGGTAAACGTTAGACGTCTCTATGTGGACATCCTCACTCCCATCGGTAAATTTCGGATCGGACGCCAACCGAGTAACTGGGGGCTGGGCATCTTTCAAAATGATGGCAATGGCATGTTCGCGAAATTTGGCGATACCTTTGACCGTTTATTGTATTTGGGAAAATACGACTTCGCCGATTCTTCATCCTTGGCCTTTGCCTTCTTGGCCGATTTTGTCTTTAACTCCCAACAAGACCCCGTGCTCAATCTACTCGAAGGCCCGATTCCACCGGTCAGCCGCAACACCTATCAACTAACCGCCGCCCTTATTTATCAGCGAGAAAATTTTGAAGTGGGTACCTACTCGGGGATTCGACTGCGTGACGGTTCGGGCCTACGTGACGGTACTGCCTTTAACGCCGACGGTGAAGAAGTGCCTGGCGCTGTCGATGGCGATACTCGACTCTTTTACGTGGACTTATACGGCCGTTGGAAAAAAGGGCCCATTTCGGTCGCCGCAGAATATGTCTTTCTCGGTGGTTTCTTTTCACCGGGACTTTGCATCAATGCCATCTCGGTTCCCGCCGGGTTCACCAACCCCTTACCTAACCCGGCCTGCCTCGACGGTGAACACGACGTCAGGGTGAATATGGGTGCCTTAGAAGTAGAAGGCAATCACGACTGGGGCGGAGAATGGAAGTTTATTTCGGGTATCGCCACCGGCGATTCCAGCCCGCTTTCGAGCACCATCACTCAATTCGGATTCCGTCCCGATTACGATGTGGCGCTAATGCTCTTCAACATGCCCATGGGCACCTCACCAGCCATTCAGGTAAACGGTGAAACCAAGTTGGGGAATCAACCCATTACTTCCAACCGCGTCAACAATGCGATCTATACGGGCGGTTCATACCTGCATCGCTTTGATATTTCCGGGGCTATTCCCCAAGCCCAATATTTTAAAGTGGGCGCCCATGTACTGACGGCCTGGGCACCGAGCCGTGTCATTGATATCGATTTTGCCGAGATCACCGGTATCCCCACCCTACCTCGGGTGGTGAACAACAGCCGTTGGTATGGTGTCGAAACCGATCTGATTGTCGAGGCGAAATTTTTTGATCATCTGATTTGGAATATCACCGGTGGTGTCTTCATCCCCGGCGGTGTGTTCGATATCAAAAATGATGACCTAGCCAACAATTCTCTGACGGGTAACCCCATCAACGCCATTCAATTCGATAAGGCGTCTCCGGCCTACGCGGTCCGATCGACGATCTTTATCGAATATTAGCATCCGAGAAAAAATCTCCTCGACGCAGGATCTTTTTCTGTGTATCGGCATGGGCTGTAGTCCAAAGGCCTCTCGATCTTGAGAGCTCCCACCTTTCTCGCCACCTGTTTCGGCAGATTTTATTAGGGAAAAATCAAAAGTGGTAAGACCTTAATAAAGCACGGTATTTTCTACAGGGACAACTCAGGCCCACCCTTACCGATAAGCCTACTTGTGGGTCTTGAGTCCATCGGTTAAATTTAGCTTTAACGTGTGCGACGGGAAGGCTTCTCAACTTTCTCGCGTACGGGACCGCCCCGGCGTTGGCCTCTAAAAAGTCTTTATTTTTAGATGTCTATGTCGGGGCGGTTCTATTTTTAGCCGAAACTGGGATAAAAATTCTTGGACCAGGCCAGGGCATGGGCCCGAGATAATTCTTCTGGGGTAAAGTCCGCCAAATCACTGACCCTGGCGTTGGCCTCGACGTGAGCAGGCTGCCGCATGCCCGGAATGACCGAGGCCACTGCAGGTTCACTGAGACAGAATTTCAATGCGGCGGCGGGCAAAGTATCGATGGCCCCATGCAGCAGAAAACGAAATTGCTCGGCGTGTTGCAAAGTTTGCTTGAGCCGATCCCCCTTAAAATAATGCACTCGCCAATCCCCCTTGGGAAAATTGGTTTGGGGATTTAAGGTCCCGCTCAAGCCGCCTTCATCTAAGGGCACGCGTGCAATCACCCCCACACCGTGCTGCTGGCATAGGGGAAACAATCTCTGACGCGGCGTTTGCTCAAAGAGGTTGAAGATGACTTGCACCGTATCCACCAGTCCCGAAGCTACCAATTCCAAACCGGCATCGGCATCATGGTCATTTAGCGATACCCCGAAACATCGAATCTTCCCCTGCTCTTTCAAGCGGATCACGGCCTCCTGCCAATCCCCTTGCTGTAACCACTCAGGCAGCCATACGTGTAATTGCTGCAAATCAAGACAATCGATGCCCAAATTATCCAGGGTCATCTCAGTTAATTTAGTTAGGTATTTGGCCGAGAAGGCGGCTTCAGCAGTGGTGCCGGGCTTGGGTGGCCATGATTTAATATCTGGTGGCACTTTGGAGGCAATGGTGGGGCGCGCTCCGGTCTCACGAAGGACCTCGCCAATCAGACGTTCGGCATGACCCCGGCCATAGGCGAAGGCGGTGTCGATAAAATTGATGCCTAATTCCAAACCACGTTTGAGGGCCGATCGCGCCGCCACATCGTCACGGGGGCCCCACATAGAACCGATGGCCCAGGTCCCATGCCCGATTTCGCTTACATTAATGCCGGTGTTTCCAAGGGGACGATATTTCATGAATTAAAAATTGGTATCGATGAGAGTTACGGCGTCATTGGAACTAGAAAGGACCGCAGCTTGGTTAAACTCGTCAAACAAACCGATATGGGTGGGCATGAGCCCCGCACCTTCTTGGGTGACGACGCTAAAATCACCTAGGTTGATTTTAGAAACCGAGGAAAAGGCATTGTCGGCCCGATTGACCACATAGGCAAAATCTTCGGCCTCAGCCACAGCGATCCCCATGGGATTGGGGCCGGCGGTAATGGCACTCACCGATGGAGGACTAAAACTCACCGCATAAACTTGATTGCCGTTGGCATCGGAAACCAGGGCGTTGTTGGCAAAATTATAGACACCCAAACCACCGGGGTTGATCCCCTTGGGCAATTCAATCTGCGCTACGGGAGGAGTTCCTGGGCAAGCCGTGACATCCACCTGGGTCAACCAAAAGGAACCATCGGCAAATTCAGAAAGCGCCACGACAAAAATCACCGAACCACCCATATTGTTACGAACTTTGAGAAAGCGAGTGGCCACATGAAGCGAACCCTGCGGATGAGTAATCAAAACCGCACAAAAGGTGAAGGCACAGGGAAGCGTATCGTAGAGCGTGAAGGATTCCAGATCGCCTTGCACTCCGATGGCCGCCAAAGACGCAAAGGGTTGAATGTCTACTGCAACCGGTGGAAAGGTCGTTGCACCCACGTTGGGGCTAATGGGATTGTCTAGGTCAAAACATAAAACCGCATTGTCGCTAGGGGAAACGGCCAGGCCGCGGCGATCGATTCCATTGATGGCCACCTCGGTGATCCCGGCGAAACTAGATACGGTAACATCAGGATTAGGGAAACTCGCCGGACTATTATCGAGAAAGTTGAGGGCGAATATTTGACCGGCTCCATTCACGCTGCTCGACGGATAGGCCACGGCCTGGGAGCCATCCACTCCGAGTCCGCGCACGGTACCCCCCAAGGCCACGGTATTGCCCGAGACGGTAATCACCGTAGGGTTAGAGAATTCTCCATTGACCTCTTGAACCACTTCGATCTGATCTCCGATATTAGCCGTCAAACTCAGGCGGAAGGATCCATCGGGATTGGCAATGGTGCTCGCTACAAAAATGGGAGCACCGGTTTGAGCCACGGCCTTTCGGATCAATAAATCCTGCAAATTCAAACGACTACTGGTTTGAGTGGCATTCGTTGCGGTTACATTAGCACCGCCGGATACGGCACCAGGGT
>JAJFLL010000178.1 GCA_021772695.1 Deltaproteobacteria bacterium | reverse complement strand
ATCGAAACTCGTTTGGCATTTTTACAAGAATTGAAAAGGAAGTATCGGCTTGATGAGGGCGGACTCCTGGGAAAATTGTCTCAATTAGAAAAACAGCTGACCGAGTTAGAAGATTTTTCTATTCTCCTCGACGAAAAAGATCAGGCTATGCAAAAGGCCCGAAAAAAATTGCAGAGTGTGGCCAAAAAACTAAACGGCGCTCGTTTGGAGGCAGGGAAAAAATGGATTCAAAAAATGGATCGTAGTTTACACGACCTTGCCTTGCCCCATACCCAGATGCATTGGAATCTAAAATTAAAGGAAAATATCGACGACTACCATGAACTGGGTGGTGAGGATTTGTCCTTTTTGGTTTCCTTTAATCCTGGCGAAGAGATGCGTCCTTTCCAGGAAGTTTTGTCGGGCGGCGAATTAAGTCGATTGCTTTTGGCCTTGTATGATGTCTTGTTTCCTGCAAAAGGCAACATCACTTTATTGTTTGACGAAGTAGATACCGGGGTAGGAGGAAAAGTAGCCGAATTGATGGGGCGAATGCTGAAAAACTTGAGTCAAAAGACCCAGGTTTTGTGCATCACTCACTTGCCGCAGATTGCATCATTGGCAAATTGGCAATACGTGGTATTAAAGGAGGTCCGGAAAGGGCGGACTTTTTCTCAGATCCGGCGATTGAATAAAGAGGAAAGAATCCTCGAAATCGCCCGAATGTTGGCGGGGGTAGAAATTACCGAGCAGGCCTTGACCCATGCCAAGGCCTTATTAAGGAATTCAGCCGCTTAGACCCGAGCGGTTATTTTTTTCTTTTCCCAAAAATATTGTGCAATTATCATGTTCTATGTTTTACGGGTGGAGTCGGGGCGTATTAAATTGACTAACCTTGAAGTATTTTTACCCAACGGACGTTATTCATGCAGATGAAGGTTGAATCCTACGGAATGTCCAACGTAGGCATGAAGCGGTTTCAAAATGAAGATTCCTACCTCATTAATGATGAGATGGGCCTGTACATGGTCGCCGATGGAATGGGGGGCCATTTAGGGGGGGAATTCGCTTCAAAATTGGCCGTGGCTACCGTTGAAGAGGTCATTCGTAAATTTCGTTGTGACCCTGATGCTACCCAAATTCACGGGGTCAATACCGATGAGGCCCAACCCAGTGACCAGCTAAGGCACGCTATATCCGAGGCTGGGCGCCGTATTCATCACCAGGCGCTATATGACGAAAATTTAAGGGGGATGGGTACCACGGCCGTTGCCGCTATGTGCCGCAATGATAGGATATTTATTGCCAATGTGGGCGATTCCCGGGCCTATCTGGTGCGAGATCATACCATCAAGCAGCTCACCGAAGATCATTCTCTCGTCAGTGAGCAGGTCAAGGCAGGCATGATTCGTCCTGAAGAGGCCAAAAGCCATAAACTTAAAAATATTATTACCCGCTCGGTGGGCTATCAGGAAGACGTCGATAGCGATATTTTGGTACTGGAACCAAACTCCGGAGACCGGGTCGTGATGTGTTCTGATGGGCTTTCCAATTTGGTCGAAGATCAAGAAATTCTAGAAGCCCTGGAAAATCATGAACTTAAGGAAGCATGCGAACAATTGGTCAATCGGGCCAATACCCGGGGCGGAGATGACAATATTACAGTGGTAATTTTACAAGTAGATGAAATTACTTAATTTTTATTGTTTCCAAAGCCCTTGACACCTATCAGACCTCCTGATACCTTCCCGCCACTTACTAGTTAAAGAAAAAAGAGCGCGACCTGGCTCGAAAAGGACCGATAAAACAATATCCGACCCTAAAATCCGAAAGACCTTGAAAACGAGGTCTATTAGGAGAGTTGAATGCAGCGGCAAAAACTGAATCTAGTCTTGCTCGATGATGATGGTTTTGGCACCCGGAATCTCACACTAAGTATTACCACCCTTCGGCTCCTTGGGGCCTTATTCGCAGTATTTTTGGTTTTTTCAACGGTCATGACCTGGGGTTTTCTCCACTACCGCAATCAAGAATCTCAGGGCCCCGATGCCTCCATGGCTGCCCTGCAACACGAGCGGGCCCGCCTGGTATCCAAAATCGGTGCCTTAGAAGGCACCATCCATCGCATTGAAAAGTTTACCGAAAAACTCGAATCCTCCATCGGTGTCGAAACCGGAAAGCTCAACATGGGTGTGGGCCCGTTGACCGAACAAGAAGATCTCGGCGAGTTTCTTTCACGGGTTCATAAATTGCCAAAACTTTCGGCGAAGGCCATGACTCGGGATTGGCAACGTGGAGAGTTTGATGAGCAGTTTAATGAGAAATTAACTTTTAAACTTGATGAACTATATGAGTTTGCGACTAATCTAGAGGTAAGGGTCAATGAAGTCTACGAATCCAATGAAGACAGTCTGTCTTATTGGGCCTCTTCTCCCAGCCTCTGGCCCGTCAAGGGTTGGTTGACCTCCGGCTTCGGCTATCGGTATTCCCCTTGGGGCGGCAACGTCAAAATGCACAAGGGGGTCGATATCGCTGCGCCTATTGGGACCACGGTCTTAGCCCCCTCCGACGGCGTAGTCGTTTTTTCCGGGGGTAAAGGTGGTTACGGAAATACCATCATTCTAGACCATGGTTACGGCATTAAATCCTTATTCGGCCATAACTCCGAGCTATTTGTGATGGAAGGCGATCAGGTCAAACGAGGTCAAAAAATCTCCGCTGTGGGCAGTACGGGTGCCTCAACAGGCCCCCATCTGCATTATGAAGTCCATGTAGATGGAATTCCTACCGACCCCATGAATTATATCATTGAATAAAATCCCCATTAGCTAGTGATACGTTAATACCAAAGTGACGCCTATTCTTCTTTGACTGGCTTGGTATATCTGTGTAATCAAGGCCTTCTTTTAAGGATATTTACATGATTAGCGGTCTTGTTAAAAAAGTATTCGGCACCAAGAATGAGAGGGATCTCAAAAAGCTGAGTCCCTTGGTCAGTCAAATCAACGCCCTTGAATCCGACTTGCAGCGTCTTTCCGACGACCAGCTAAAGGCCCAGACGGCAAAATTTCGTGATCGAGTCAAGGAAGGCACAACCCTAGACGAATTATTGCCCGAGGTCTTTGCGACCGTTCGAGAAGCGAGTCGGCGGGTATTGGGAATGCGCCATTTTGACGTGCAGCTCATCGGGGGCATGGTGCTGCATCGTGGGCAAATCGCCGAAATGAAGACAGGAGAAGGTAAGACCTTAGTAGCGACTTTGCCCGTCTACCTCAACGCCCTTGCGGGCAAGGGTGTCCACGTCGTTACCGTAAACGATTATTT
>JAJFLL010000177.1 GCA_021772695.1 Deltaproteobacteria bacterium | reverse complement strand
ATTATAGAAAAATGGATTTTTAAAATTAGGTAGGATTTCTCATTCAGTAGATTTTCAGCTTAATTAAAGCGTTCTCTATGAAGTCATTCGGGAAATTTTAGTTTCTCCCCACCATGTGGCAAAGAAAATGAAAGTTTTTTTCTACCTACAATTGGCCCATGATTTAACGCTTGTTTAACTTTGGCTAATAACTAAGAGTCGCTTCCTAGAGTTCAAGGCCAAAATTTAATGTTTATAGGTGAGTCATGAAGAAATCCTTAGGCTGCAGCTTTTTTCTATGGGCAATTTTACTGCTATTTGTTCCTAGTCCTACCCATGCCCAACCCAAGATTTATTCGGTGCCCGGCCAGGCGAAAAATAACACACCCAAGCAGCTCAATACTTCAGAAATCGACCTAGGACTCAAAGAGGCCTTGATGTTGGGGGCAAAAAATGCTGCCTTAAAGGCCGCCCGAGTCAACGGCTTTTACAAGAATCCCTTGATCTTCATCCCCTTCCCCCCAGAAGCCCGCACGATGAAAAGCACCCTGGAGGCGCTCGGGCTCAAGTCCCAAATTAATTATTTCATCAAGACGCTAAATCGAGCGGCGGAAGAATCGGCAAAAAAGGCGGCCCCCATATTTTTACAGGCCATCAAAGGTCTAAGCATTCAAGACGGCTATCAAATCTTAAAGGGCCCCAACGATGCAGCTACTAAATATTTACAACGCAAGACTTCCGCTCAATTGACCCGGGCCTTTCGGCCGGTAGCGCGGCAGGCGATTAATAAGGTGCAATTAACTCGATACTGGAATCCCTTAGTGACCCGCTATAATCAGGTGCCCTTCGTCAAAAAGGTCAATCCTAACCTCGATGACTACGTCACCGAGCGTGCCGTCTCAGGTCTATTTAAATTGATGGCTCAAGAAGAGGCGAAGATTCGAAAAAACCCCGCGGCCCGAGTTACCGATATTCTGCGGCGGGTCTTTGGATCGTAGCTTTTATTCCGTTTCAAGTGTTTCGGGCACCACCCAAATTGCACTGATTTCGGGGTTTAATTCAAAACCTCTTCCATCAGTGACTCTGACCAAAAATAAATTCAAGGCATCTTGAGCCGAAAGCGAAAAGCCTCTTCCACCTCGCAAGGGAAGAAAAGGTATGGATTCCATACTTTCCGGTAAATAAAACGAAAACAGGACTTCGGTACCCTCTCCTTGATCCACACGGCCTAGGGTAAATCGACCGATGGGTATTTGTCTGGCCCGGGATGCTTCTTCGGTAGACAAGGCCTCGCTAGTAGCCTGCACACGAAGGCCTCGGGTAAAGTCTAAAATTGAGGTAGGTTCCGCATCTATATCGATCTCAACGGGCATATCCAGTTGGTGTGCGGTGACTAATTGAATGGGCCAGGGCTCAGGGTGCTTGCGCCAAATCCCTTCACGTGTGGGACTGATCAATCGAAGTCTTACCGCCGCTTCCGTACTCAAGGTTAAGGAGGTAAACCAAATGGCCTGACCCGATTGGTAATTTTTATTCCCCATAAAGCGCAACACCACTCGTTCCGGTTGGTCTTCAGTGGCCGGTAACACGCGAATCATCTGATATTCGCGCTCGATACGTTCGCCCGCACCCGTTGATTCCGCCAACTCAGGTTGGATCAAAAAGACGGACTCTTGATGACTATCTACACTGGTTTCCCGTATGGCAGAAAAGCCTCGTTCGCGAATCAACGTGGTGGTCTGTTCATCTAAGTAACTTGTTTGAAGGATATCTGGCCTGCTTCTTGGCTCTCGGACTAAAGATTCTTGTAAATATAACCGGTTGATATTGGACCTCAATTGAAACTCTTCACCAATGAATTCTAAGATACCCAAGGTTTGCGCGTCAGCGACCGTAAGCAAGGCATAGCGGGGTCGCGGTGGTACCGAACTACGTTCCCCGTCCGCGGCTGGCTCCCCATCGAGCTGAATCCAAACCATGCTTTCTTCCCCTGCTTTTACCGGGCCCATTTGAAAGCCTCTTATGGCGGCGGGTACCTGCTTGGAAAACATGGGATAGGCCGAAACTCTTGCCTCTACTGAGAAGGGTAATTCCGGATAATGCCTCGCTTGGACCACCGGTGGCGGCGGCGGATGAGGCGTTGAAGGTACGCCAGCTTCTACATCGCTGGTCATAAAGGTTCGGGAACGCTGTCGTAAAATTTCGGGACTAGGCGCATCGGGATCCGGCGATAATTGTGAATCCCACACCATTTGAAAAAAACGATTTTGGGGATTTACCCGGTAGGCACCGGGGCCATCTTCAATTAAAAATCCCTTCTGCACTACTTCGGTTATGTCAAAGGCGTAATCGAGGCGGGTCGGAAGATCCATGCCATCAGATCCCCCGTAGACAAAATTAAAGATCACCTGATCGGCCACACCTTCCTTAAAAAGAAAACCGCTTAAGGCCAGATTGGTTTTTATCTCAACGGTCAATCCTAATTCCCGAGCCATTTCGGCAGGCAGAAACCATAAAATAGGTCCTTTATCTAATAACAAGTCGCCCAGATATTGAGCCCCCATTTGCCGCACTTGCGCGGAAATTTCCGGACTGTAAGCCCCAGTTTCAAGGGAGCCGCCCCCACCATTACCATTCTCCATCATGAAAATATTGCTCTGATTCAACCTTGAGGACGAATCGGCCCTTTCTCCAAGGCGTCGACCTGGAACTCCCAGACGTTGGGTTTGCAATACCAAGTCTCTCAGTAAGCCTCGATCTCGAATTTGGCTCCTGGGCCGTCCGGGAAATTCACCGACGCCCAAACGTCTTCCCATCAAATGAGGTAGTATTCTACCGGCTCCATTAAAATGGGCCAAGGTAACTAAAGATTCCATGGCCATTTGACCAACCCCCTGTCGCGGGATCAGACCGGCCCACTGCTCCCCTTGATGGCCGGAAAGAATTCCTAAATACATGGCGAATTGTGGAATAAGCGTATGGAGGCTGGAACGGGCACCGGCTGGTAAAAAATTTCTCACCGCTTGATTTCCAAAAAATCCAAAAAGTTTGAGACCACCCAATACCAAAAAGCTGCTGGCCACTTCATGACGCCAGGCATCTGGCGATGGATCTACGCTTCGACCCATCATGTGGGAGCCAGCTCTTAGTAGTGCCGGAAAAGTAACCGCCTCGCCCACAAAGGCTAACAGACCCGTCGCTGGTAAGAGGGCCCTGGAACGTAAACCGAAGCGAGACGCTAGCCCAAGCAAGGCCGCTCGTGAGGTACGATAGGTTCCGCCAGCTCCCACCATGGCACCCAACAAAACGGGGTCCAGGACTCGGTCGACGAATTGATCAGCGAGATACTCTGCTCGTGCCCCAGTTAGGCCTCCCTCCCCCTGGATGGCCTCGAGTTGTTCCCCTGCGCGATGCCGTAACGCTTCCAAGGAAAGTTCAAGATCACCAGTACGCATAAGGTTTGGTTGAATTTCGGAGGATGGGGTGGCCCTACCGCTGATCTGATCATAGATAGAAATGGCGTCCTCGACTCTCCCCTGGCGCAGCAGATATGCGGCCTGGGTTAGATCGTCTTGGAGTTCCAAAGGATCGGAGGGTGCTTCCGAGAAATCAGCGGAAGGAGAAGAAATGATACGGGGCCGAATGGATTGAAAACGCATAATACTCTGTGAGCTTGTGCCCCGCAGCAAACGCTCACCGATAAGAAAATAAAATAACCTAGCCTTATTCGGACCTTCTCGCGAAAAGTTGTGGAGGACCTACGAGAAATTTCAAAGGGAAAATGTCAAATTTATGATTATTTTCAAGTATTTACGACTTCACCTGAACATAGACCTTCCCCGCCTTCTGGCTTACCGGATAGGTCTTGAGGCCCTTGGCACCTCGCACCACATTCAGCACCTGAATGCCTGGGGGAAAATTGGCCCATTTCACCACTTTGCCTGTAGGAA
>JAJFLL010000176.1 GCA_021772695.1 Deltaproteobacteria bacterium | reverse complement strand
GATCACCGGCGGAAAACGAGTCAATGTGCCAGCTATGCTCTTGATTCAAAGTGAGGCTGAGGCCACGGCCTTAAAAGAGGCCATTGAAGAAAAAATTGAAGCCAACACCAATAGCATTTTGGACTATACGAGTTCGCTTTTCTCATTGGTCCCTCCGGATCAAGATCGAAAATTTCAAATTATCGCTGAAATTGATGAATTACTATCTGACGATTCCATAAAGCTGGTACCCAAGGAAAAAAAGGCCGATTTAGATAAGTTCAAACTTGAGATCACTCGTCCTGAAAAATTTTCTCTAAAAGATATTCCGGAAGATATCACTGGTGCCTTTTCTACCCAAGGTCCGGAATATTTATTTTTAATCTTTGCTCAACCGGAACTGGAAATGGACGATGCCAGGAATGCTATTCGTTTCAGAGAAGAAATAGACGGATTAAAGACCAAATTCGGAGTTTACCATCCTTCAAGTTCAGCCATTGTCTTTGGCGATGTGGTTAAGACACTATTACATGATGCCAAGATTATTTTGGTTTTGGCAGTATTGAGCGTCGCCACTTTTGTCTATTTAGATTTTCGAAATATAAAGCGAACACTGGTGGTGATGGCTTCCATCATAACAGGAGTTCTCTGGGCCTTAGGTGTACTTTATTTATTGGGGGACAAACTCAATTTATACAATATTGTCATGATACCTGCGGTGATGGGCATGAGCGTCGATAACGCTATTCATGTCTATCATCGCTATTTAGAATTAGGGAAGGGCTCGCTGGCCCAGGTGTTGGGAACAACCGGAGTAGCAGCGTTATTAGCCTCTTTAACCAATGCCGCCGGTTTTGTCGGGCTGACATTCAGCTTTCATGGCGGCTTAAAAAGTATGGGACTATTAGCAGTAATTGGTGTGGCTACCTGTCTGCTTAGTACCCTCATCTTTATGCCCGTAGTACTGCATTGGCTAGAGGGGCGAAAGGGTTCTTAATTATTCAAAAACTACGGTCTTATTATTGTAGGTAAGAACTCGGTGTTGGGTATGCATTTGTACCGCGAAAGCCAGTGCGGTTTTTTCTTGGTCCCGACCCTTGCGAATCAAGTCATCGATGTGGTCGAGGTGGCTGACCCTGGCAACACTTTGTTCAATGATAGGCCCCTGATCAAGATCTTCTGTCACGTAATGACTCGTGGCTCCGATGATTTTGACTCCTCTGGAATAAGCCTGGTGATAAGGCTTGCCTCCGATAAAAGCCGGTAAAAAGGAATGATGTATATTGATGATGGCATCTGGGTATTGGGCAATGAAATTAGGAGAGAGAATTTGCATATATCTCGCAAGAACGACTAAATCGATTTTATGTTTTTTGAGTATCTCGAGTTGAGCCTTTTCAGCTTCTTGTTTATTTTCTTGGTTCACTTTTATGACTTGGAAGGGAATTTTAAAGTGATCGGCCACTTCTTTAAGGTCGGCGTGATTACTCAAAATTAGAGGAATGTCGGCATGAATTTCTTCAAGGGTCCAACGTACTAGTAGATCATAAAGGCAGTGACGGTATTTAGAGACCATTAAGGCAAGATTCATGCGTTCAGCACTATAATGAAGGGAAAACTTCATTTGGAACTTTTTTGCCAGGGGAGTAAATGCTGAAATAAGTTCTTGCCGATCTAGCGCAAATCCATTGAGCTCCCACTCGATTCGCATTAAGAAGGTCTGAGTTTGATAGTCGGTGTGTTGATCTAGATCGACGATATTGCCACGATGTTTGTGGATGAACTCTGATATGGTGGCCACCAGGCCGGGTTGGTCAGGGCAAACAATAAGAAAAATGGCATTGTTTTGAATGGCCGTCATGACCGAAAAGCTTAGAAGCTACTTTGAGGAAAGTCTACAGAATTTAAGGTTTTTTATGTAGGGACGAATCAAACTTGACAAGCCTAACCCTTTGAATAAGTATGAAAGATTACTCCTTTAAGTCTAATGACTTCCCCCTGACCTCTAGATAAGGGCAAAATATGAACAAACGAGATTTAAAACGCTTTAAAGAAATGCTTTTGGAACGCAGAAATGTGCTGACGCAAAATAAAGAAAGCATCAACGAACAATCTGTGGTTTTTAGCACTGATGATTTACCAGATGAGGTCGATCTTGCCTCCAGTGAAACAGAACAGGCTATCAATCTTAAATTAAGGGACCGGGAAAGATTTTTAATTCGAAAAATCGACAAGGCATTACAGAAAATCGAAGCCGGAGAATATGGCCTCTGTGAATCCTGTGGTGATCCCATCGGAATAAAACGATTAGAAGCCAGGCCGGTCACCGATTTATGTATTCAGTGCAAAGAAGAACAAGAAGCTAGAGAACGGGTTTTTGCCGAAGACTAAGCTGCCTTTTTCAATTGTTTATTTTCAATGGCAGCGGCTAGTGAAGCCAATCTTGCCATGACGGTACTTAGAGAGACTAGATTCTCTTTTTCGGCACAATTTAAATAGTACTCTTCATGCGGTTCATCTAGTTTGTGTAAACATAAGCAGCTAAAGACCATCCCTCGGGTGTTTAAGGAACTTATGGCATCTCTCTGAGTATTCATCCTGAAGAATCCGCCAATGGGCTCCCAGCCCACCATGTAAATAACGGGTTCAATGGGCAAATTGCTGTAAAAGTCCGCAGTGGGAATCCCTTCCTGCACCAAAAACTGTTCATTGCGGATTCCGCCTTTACTCGAAGAAAGTTTATTTCTCTGGCGTCTGTTTAAGCGGAGTAATTCCTGCGGGTCGCTGATATCCAGCATGCCCATGCCATAGGTTCCCGAATCGCTCTTGATAAATACATAGGGTGAATCCTCAATGTTGAATTGACGGTATTTTTCCTGGATTTGATTAAATACCTTTTGGGTTCCGTTTGCAAATTGGATCATTTCATCTTCCTGTGAATAATCTACGAGTTTTAGGGCCGTAAATTCACAAGATAGTAACCAAGGGTCTAAGTCCATACGTTTTGCAAAATCATTGATTAAAGTTTGTAAAATATTAAAGTGATTACTTTTTCGGCGGCGGTGCCACCCTAACCCTGGGGAGGGTATAACCAAATTTAAGACCGGCTCGAGTATAGGGGGGATTCCTTGGCTAAAATCATTGTTAGAAATAATGAGATCACCTGCCATGGACCCCGCATAGGCTAAATCCTTTTCAACTCGCAGGGGGTACATCTTCAATACTTTGTCAGAACTAAGCGGCAAATCGAGATTTTCGGCTCCTAATTTTTCGGCCGAAAAAGCCGCTCGGCATTCTAATCCCGCTCCTTCTAATAAGGCTTTTAGATGGTAAATGTTTTCTAAATAATAACGATTTCGGGTGTGATCTTCTGATAAAATAACTATTTTTCGATAATTTGGATAATATTTATTAAAGTAATTCCGAAATGCCACCGAAGCTCGTCGTGAATAGGCATTGCATAAATTATTGAAGCCAGCAGGAAAAAGGTTGGTGTCGATCACCCCCAATTTTTTTCCGGAATTACGAATGTCACAGCTCAAATACAATGGAGGCGTTAGGCCCTGAGTTTGTTCCATAAAGTATTCTTCGATGAGGTTTTTCCTTTTTTGAAAGGTCTCTGCGATTTTATGAAGCATTCGGTTAATTCTCCGTGATTTTGAGGCCTGAAAGATAAATTTTTCGTACAGCTTTTCGGTATTCCGCAAATTGTTCAATGAATGCAGTTCCCGAAGCATACCCCAATCGCAACCCTATTTGATCCACAATTTCCTGGCTCGGATCTAGATATCCCTCTTTGAGTTGAAACTCCAGTTCTAAGCGTATTTCTAGATCGCGATAAAATCTGTAGGCAGCATCCAAAGTATCTAAATCCATCGAAGTAACAAACTGATGTTTTTTTAACGCATTTAGTGCTCCAAGGGTATCTGGTTTCAATAGGTCATCAAAAACCTTGCCATACTTCAGTTGTAAAAATTGGACTAAAAATTCAATATCCGTGATTCCACCGACACCTTTTTTATAATGCCACCTCCTAGAGGTTTCTTTGGCTAATTCCCTTTGCATGCGCATGCGTAAGTGATGAATCTCTTTCGCCAAATTGTCGGGAAAGGGAGATAGAAAAATCAATCGCCTAAATAGACCCTGAAAGGATTGTGAAAATTGCCCTGTGGCATGAATCAATCTGGCCTTTAGGAGAGCCTGCTTTTCCCAGATTTGGGCGTTTTCATGGTAGTAGGTGACCCAAGGATCCAATGCACTTACTAAGGTTCCTGCATTTCCGGAAGGTCTTAATTCGGTGTCGACCTGAAAGGCAAAGCCTTCACGGGTGGGAAGAGTTAGATAATTGATGATGCGTTGGGTAACCTTGGCGAAATATTCTTTATTTGTGATATTTCTGGCTCCGTGGGTTTCACCACTTTTGTTAAAAATAAATATGAGATCAAGGTCGCTTCCGAAGTGCAGTTCCCTACCGCCTAATTTTCCCAGTCCTACCAGTGCGAATTCACCTGATAAATAATTTCCGTCGTTGTCTTTGATCCGCGGGATCCCATAAATTGGGCGTAAGTGGTCGATAGCCAATTGATAGGATTCAATCAAAATACAATCGGCAATATCACATAGTTTTTCCATTAAAGAATCTAAAGTAATAGTTTTTTCTAAATAACCCTTCTCTAAAGGTTTGATACGGTCCTGTTTAAAACGACGTATTTCTTCAATTTTGGTTTCTAGGTCGCTTTGCCTACCAAGGCGTTCTCGCAATTCAAGACCAAGAGGATTCATTTTCCCCCCTGGTAGGCGGTTCGTTCAAGTAAATTGTCGAACCTAACCTCTACGTTTTTTCGATGTTTGTGTAATTCCGCTAACATTATTTCTATTGCCTCGTTTTGGTTTTCCTGAAAATACCCCATACGTTTGGCAAGACCTGCCAATGACTTTTCATCTATCGGCAGTCGATGGGTTTGTTGTTCTTCCACTAACTGTAGGCGGTGCTCCATGGTTCGCAGAAAAATGTAGGCATCCCGTAATTCCTTTTCGTCGTAGGCGGGCAATAAGGACTCATTTTTTAAGGAACTTAGGGCCTTTAGGGTGTTGGGTGTCTTTAAGGCAGGATTTCTTCCACCATATAATATTTGTAAGGTTTGCACGAAAAATTCAATCTCTCTAATGCCGCCTCGGCCCAATTTTACATGATATTCCTGTTGGGATGAGCTTAGAAGTGATGCTTCAACTTTGACCTTCATGTCCCGCACCTTTTCAACTAAGGAAAAATCGCTGGTTTTTGGAAAGATAAACGGTTGGATCATCTTGTGAAATTCTGTAAAAAGGCAGGCGTCACCTGCTGCACAATTGCTTTTAATCAACGCTTGTTTTTCCCAATAGGCGCCAAATGATTCATAATAGGTTTCCATAGCACTAAGACTATTGGCCAAGGTTCCGCTTTTTCCCTCAGGCCGTAATTCCAAATCAACCCGATATAAAAATCCAGTCGCGGTTTTTTTCGATAAAACTTTTCCTAATTGTTCTCCAATTTTACAA
>JAJFLL010000175.1 GCA_021772695.1 Deltaproteobacteria bacterium | reverse complement strand
GACCATGAGGCCCGACGTGGCACCCACAAAGGAGCGAGCTCGCACCATGGGCGCCAGTAAAGAGAATCCTTTTAATCCCTTGCCGACGAGGGCTTCCACATGCCCACCCACCAAACCACCGGCATACATGGCCACCAGGGTTTCAGGCGTAACCACATGATCGATGAAGGTGGGAAGTTGCAGTTCCATGGCCGTGCCCATGTCAGCCTTCCCATTGAAGAAGGCCTGAACTTGATGGGCCTCTTGTTTGGCCTTGCTGTCTTGGGGGGCAAGATGAAATTCCACCTGTTCGGAAAGGTAGCGTGCGGTCATGGAACGATTGGCACCGGCCAATAAATTAGAGCGAATCATGACCATGTAATCTTTGGCCCGGGTCTCGGACTCCCAATTTTCTTCGATGGCCGAAACCTGCAACACGACCGGATCTTTAATCATCTGTTGGCGACGAACCTCAGCCATCCCCTCAAGTTTTAGGGATTTGAGCACCAGCATGAGACTCTGCTTAGGATTTTTCTCCCAGGCCTTTTGCGTCGCCTCTAAAACCGTATTGAGCGCCTGCACTTCAGCACCCGCTTCAAGGGGCTTTTCACCGAATACTTTATTGAGATATCCCTGGGAGGAATCCACGTCTTGATAAATTTTTTCCAGAGTGGTCATGCCTAATAGCGCGACCCCATGGGAAAGTTCCTTGGCCCCATCCCGCTTTTGTTTTTCCGTAAAGGTCGGCTCAATGGGATGGGCTAATGGATTATAGGTCACCGGCTGAGCTCGCTCGGCGCGCAACTTGGCGTCTTCTTGCTTTTCTTTGGCTTCGAGGGAGAGCGGCACCGCTTTGGATTTTGGCAGATTAACCTGATCCCAGAGATTGTCACCACCAACGGCCTTATCGCCGGAAACAGCATTTTTATAGGCTGCGAAAAAGGGTCCCCGGGTTTGAACCAAATAGGGGAACATACCATTCAAAAAATCTTTGGCCGTGTCGCCGGACTGATCAGCTTGTTCATTGAGGGCCTGAAGAATCGTGTTTAACTCCGCATCGTTTTTTTTGTTTTCTGCGGGCAACCATTGCCGTTGATGAGAAACCACCTTCAAATCTTTGGGATTTATGACGAATTGGTCATTGAGAAAGGCCACGGGAATGCCTTCAGAACCGGCAATACTGAGCCTAAAAATTATCTGAATTTGCCCGTCTAGGTATTTCAGGGAAAAATTACTGGATTCAAACTTAGCCTTGAATCCCAAAGTCTGATTGCTTTTTTCTTGAAGCTGTTGGCTCGCATCGGACCAAAAACCTTTTTGGGCATCTGTGAGGGACTTCCACTGTTCGAAGTAGGCATCGTCATAGCCTTGAGAATAATTGGTGGCCAAGGGATAAAGTTTTTCCGCCACAAATCGTTTATAGGTATTAAGGACTTCTTCTTTGGGTTGGAAATTCTTATGAAAACTCTGGGCACGCTTTTCCCAAAGCTGCTTATCTTGTTCGGTGCCTTGGCCGTTGAAATCAAATTTTCTTTGGTGATCGACTTTACCTTCAGCGTCAACAATGAAGATATCTTTTCGAAAGATACGACCGGTCTCGATTTCTTTGTCATCATCGAGAACGGAAATAAGCGAGACTTCCATCCGACCGTCGGGCAGGGCGCGAAATTGGGTCCCCGACCCTTCCACCGTAAACATGGCGCCGACCGAATTTTCGGCCTCGTCCACATCGGATGGCGGCAAAATGAAACTTCGATTGTCCTGATTTTCCCCAAAGAATTGAAAGGTATCCTGGGAAAAACGGAATGTTGGACTGCTCACCTTTATACCCCTAAACTGTGGTTCTGAGCAGTCCCCTCCTAAAAACCCCTACCAAAATGTAATTTTTTATCGTGCAAAGCCCCGATTTGTTGCCAAGGGGGGTGAAAAATTAAAAACCCCTAATTTATATAGAAAAAATGGTCAATCTTATGATGGGGTAAAAACAGGATCTTATAAGGTGGGGTTAAACTGAGGTTTTTTTCGGTCAGACACTCCAAAATTTCTACCGTCACCCCCGCATCGGTCAATTCTTTAAAAACTCCCCTAATTTTAAGGACGGGCTCTAGGTAGGGGTTTTTATTGGTCTCATCGGTATCGGGCAATAAAATAGGGGTATGCAAAAGGACTTCGACTTTTTGAATTTCCATAATTGAGTCTCCATTATACTTTTTCGTGGGGATCAAATAATTTTTGATGTTCTTCTAAGGCGAAACGATCGGTCATTCCAGCGATATAGTCACAGATGGCCCGGTCGGGATCTTCACCTTGGGTCAATTCATAGACATAGGGCGGAAGAATTTTGGGATTATGCCGGTAGGCACGAAATAAGTCGGTAAGAATACGTTCGGCTTTATCTGCCATACGCTCCACCCGGTATTGTCGATAGAGGTGGGCGAATAAAAATCGCTTCAATTCGGTGATTTTGGTCTGCAACTCTTTTGAGAAGCTCACCAAGGCCTTGGGGTGCTTTCCCACTTGTTCTAGGCTGGCTATTTGATGGGATTTGATTTGCGCCATGGTATTTTCGACCAAATCAGTAACGACCAAATTAATGAGGCGGCGAATGGTCTGAAAGATTTGCACCCTTTGAGGACTAT
>JAJFLL010000174.1 GCA_021772695.1 Deltaproteobacteria bacterium | reverse complement strand
CGGGAAGGTAAAAGTCAGATAAAATCAAATCAAAAGTTTGATTTTTTATTTCAATGAAGGCCTTTTCAATAAGAGCCACATGGGTGATTTGGACCTCTCCTAAACCCTTGTGAAGAGTTTTTTGGATTAAAACCGAATGATCTTTATTATCTTCAATGAGTAAAATTTTTTTCATGGAGCGGGGTTGAATAATACCTTGATTTGCACCATTTGGTCAAAATGAAAGTCAATTCTCCTATTTTAAAAAATATACCCGAAAATTGAGTTGTCATGACTAGTGGGAAAACTTAAATAGGAAGCATGCCAGTCTCAAGAATTTTGCGATCCCTTAGCTTAAAGACGATTCTTGCCTTACTCCTTCTATTAGTAATGGCAGCCTGTTCTAAGGACTACGTAACCGGTCGTTCTAGCTACAACTGGTATAAAATCGATCAAGACATCAAATTGGGCAAGGAAGTTCTCAATAGCCAATTGGCTGCATTGCAAAAGGGGCAAAATTATAAGGGTAAAGCCATTGAAGTCGATGTTGATGAAGCTCAGTTGGCCAGAATTCGCGGCATCGTTTCACGTTTAGCCAAAGTAAGTCACCTTCCCGATTTACCCTATGAAGTTCATTTGGCAGAAATTCCCGTCGTCAATGCATGGGCCGCTCCCGGTGGAAAAGTGATGGTGTATTCGGGGCTATGGGACCCTGAAAAGGGATTGGTGAAAAAGGAGAATGATGATGAATTGGCGGCCGTATTAGCCCATGAACTGGCCCATGCCACCGCCCGTCACGTCACCGAATCACTTAGTACCAATATGACTATCATGATGGCGGGTACGGTTGCGACCAGTGCCATTGGGGCCACAGGTTCTTCTATGGGGCAAAATCTATTTAGTAACTTTTTTTCTTATGGCTTCAATGTTTTTGCCCCCAGCTATTCCCGAAAAAACGAGTCTGAAGCCGACCTTATTGGGATCTTTTATATGGCCAAGGCTGGATATAACCCAGAGGCCGCAGTTGCGGTGTGGCAAAGAGCCGCCAAACAGCGGGGTGATAAAACCAGCATTTTCGCCTCTCATCCTGCTAGTGGAGATCGGGCCAAGGCACTAGCCCAGTGGTTGCCCGAGGCCCAAAAAATTTACCAAAACCCCAGTTTGCCTTATCCAAATTTTAGAGAATTGCCTAAAAACCCAAAACCCCAGGCCTCCCAGGCCAAGTCCCCTTAAATCAACCCAATAGTCCCTAGATTGCACTCTGCGATCCTGGGCCTAGAAATACGGTTGACCACCCAGGGTGTGGGTGTTATCGATATTGAAAGTCATTTTCAGGTTTATCATGAATGAATCTCGAATCCAACAATTGCGAGAATATTTGAATCAAAACGGGATGAAGCAGACCAAGCAGCGTGACCTCATCGCTTCTACCTTTTTTAAAACCAAGAAACATGTGCGTATTGAGGAGTTGTTACAGGAGGTACGTAAAAGCGAACCCAACATCGGCTATGTCACCGTTTATAGGACTCTGTTGTTGTTGAAAGAATGCGGTTTGGCTCATCAGAGGCATTTTGGCGAAGGTCAAAGTCTATTTGAAAATGCCGGCGAACACCATGATCATATGATTTGCATCAAGTGCGGAGCCATTACGGAATTTGAAGATGATCGCATTGAAGATCTCCAAGAAAAGGTTTGTGAAAGTTTCAATTTTAAAATGGTTAGCCATCGACACGAGATTTACGGGGCATGTAGTCGGTGTCAAAAGGAATAGTTTTTGATGACCCGCCAAGAAAAAAAACCACCAGCACTTGAAACTACCTTGAGCCAGTTAAGGGCCGGCGAGGGAGGGTGGATTTGCGGTTTTGAGAGTCCAGATCCCTTAACCCAACGCTTCATGGAATTAGGATTGCTCCTTGAAGAATTTGTCGAAGTTTTGCATCAGGCCCCTTTTGGAGGGGATCCCTTGGCCGTGAGAGTTAGAGGATCTCTATTAGCCTTACGGCGTACCGAAGCGAGCCATATTACTGTTCGTAAGGTTCCAAAATTGTGATTCCAAACGCCACTGTCTTACCTATCTCCTATATTGCCTTAGTCGGTTCTCCTAATTCAGGAAAAACCTCCTTGTTCAACAGCCTAACAGGTGCCCGCCAAAAGGTTGGAAACTATGCGGGTGTGACCGTGGAACGAAAAGAAGGTTGGCTGGACACTCCTCTGAAAAATCGGATCCGAATTATCGACCTGCCTGGAACTTATAGTCTGTCAGCGGTCACCATGGATGAAGAAGTTACCAGGGAGGTATTGATCGATGGTCTAGGTAGCCAAGGACGGCCAGACCTCATTTTGGCGGTGGCCGACGCCACAAATTTGGAGCGAAGTCTAAACTTTGTATTAGAACTCAAATCACTAGGCATTCCCATTCTATTGGCTTTGAATATGATGGATCTGGCTGGGCGGCGAGGCTTGAACCTTGATATCAAAGTTTTAGAAAAGGAATTGGGATTATCGGTAATACCGATAGTGGCCACCCGAAAAAAAAGTACTCGGGTTCTAGGCGAAGCCATTGACGGCCTGGTGAAGAATTGGCCACCGCCGGCAAAGAAAATCGAACCCGCTCCAGGAACTCCAAGAGAACGTTTGCTAGCACGTTACCGTGAAATCGATCGAATTCTGAAGAGCGCGCAAAAACAAGCCGTGGCTCCCCACCATTGGACTATGAGGCTAGACCGTATCTTTCTTCACCCCTTATGGGGAACATTATTGCTCTATCTGGTTTTGGGGTTAGTGTTTCAGGCTATTTTTAATTGGGCCAGTTATCCCATGGAAATCATCGAAACTGGCATTTCTTGGGTGGGTGATGGTTTAGGAAAAGTATTGCCCATGGGTTGGGCTCGATCCTTGATCGTCGATGGCATGTTGGCGGGAGTAGGTTCAGTAGTCATCTTTTTACCGCAAATTTTATTTTTGTTTTTCATCATTCTGATTTTAGAAGATTCTGGTTACATGGCCCGCGCCGCATTTTTGATGGATCGGCACATGCGGAGGGTCGGTTTGCACGGCAGGGCCTTCATCCCCTTATTATCATCTTTTGCCTGCGCCATTCCTGGCATCATGGCCACACGTACCATTGAAAATCGCAAGGATCGCCTCGTTACCATATTGATCTCTCCCTTGATGGCTTGTTCGGCAAGGGTTCCCGTTTATACCTTGTTGATTGCCGCATTTATTCCAAATCAAGTGGTGTGGGGCCCGTTCCGCATGCAGGGTCTAGTCATGTTGGGTCTGTATATCGGTGGGGCCATTGTGGCCTTTGTAGTGGCATTAATCATCAAGACTCTCTTTTTTAGGACTTCAAAGCCTTTATTTCTATTAGAAATGCCTACCTATAAATGGCCCAATTTTAGAAATGTGTTATTCGGGATGTGGGAGCGGGCCAAAGTTTTTTTGGTGCGGGCAGGAACGATTATTTTGGCCGCATCCATCCTAATTTGGGTGATATCTTCCTACCCTAAAGCTCCCGAACCATTACCCGAAGGCCATACCACGATTGAGTATTCTTTGGCGGGGAAAATAGGAAAAGGTATCGAACCTTTGATTCGACCTTTGGGATTTGATTGGAGTATTGGCGTAGGACTGGTGACGGGAATGGTCGCTCGCGAAGTCATCGTTTCCGCATTGGGAACCTTATACGCCGTGGCCGATGCAGGGGAGGGGTCGCATTTTCAAGAATTGATTTCCACCATCCGAAATCGATGGACCACGGCCACGGGGATCAGTCTGCTGGTATTCTTTGTTTTTGCCATGCAATGCCTCTCCACCTTGGCCGTCGTGCGCCGTGAGACCAACTCATGGGTTTATCCCGTGATCATGTTCACGTACTTATCCGCCTTGGCCTATGGAACGTCTTTCTTGGCTTATCGTTTGGCTCTGGCGTGGGGGCTTGGTTAAAGCGAGAATAATTATTATTATGTTAAAAGATTGATCGAGCTCAACCTTCAAACTTAAAGGATAACTTTACCTTTGCGCGATAGCCTTCAACCTTACCGTCCTTGATTTGCATGTCTAAAGCACTGATTTCGGCAATCCGCATATCGCGAATGGTTTGTCCGGCCCGTTCTACGGCGGCTTTAGCGGCCTTTTCAAAAGATTCGGTGCTGGTCCCCACCAATTGAATGACTTTATAAACGCTTTCTCCCATTTCGACCTCCATGATTAGTTTTAATGTTTGCTATGTAAGTGTAGGGAGGGCGGCCCTACGGCGTCCACTAAAAACCTGTTTCAGGAGAAAACAAGCCTGAACCGAATCGCCATTTACCCTTTAGGAAGCATTCCAGCGATGATTGTTCCCCAGAGATGGGGCTAAGGGGGGTAAAATTAATTCCTAAGTTATTCTAAGTAGTTAAATTCATTGTGCCCCAGCAACTTCCCTTGATGGGTGCCGATAAACCGGCATCCATTCTGACGGGTAAGTTCCCCTCGGATTCCCTCGGGGGAGGGACAGAGAGGAAAAATTGTGACCGGGACTCGAATCCACCATAGCGGGAGGGGATTCGAATCGCTGCTGAGTGATTATCAGCCAAGGGGCTCGTCTGTTTCAGAAACGAGTTCTCCCCAGAGCTCCGCTCAAGAAATTTCTCCAGATCTCAGGGAATGGACTCAATTACTTGGGCCTTTGGTATCGCCCCTACTGCAAGATGCCAATGGGGCCTTAGCATTTTCCAAAATTCCCCTAAAATCCTTTCAAGACTTTCGTTCCTTTCTGATCACCCAAGTAAAAGTGGATGGTATCGCCTTTAATGGCGCTCTGTTGGCTTCGTATCATGCCGTATTGAGTGATGACCGCCACCTTCCCCTGCTCAAGAGCATCTACGATCAAGCGGTCAAGGTGGCTTCTTCAAAAGATTACAATAAGATTCCCTATGATGGGACCACGCGGTCGAGCGCTCGGGGCCTACGGGACCGATTCTCTTCCCATAGCGAGAAGGATTCGGCACCCGATGGGCCCCGAGGTTCGACATTTGATCCCACGATGAAATCTCAGGTGAAGGCATTCATCATTGATCTGATTGAAGTCTCGGCGGAACGCTTTGCCGGGAATCACCTCAGAACGAAGGAGGGCCGTGACCGTCTGACAAATATTCTGCTCGATACCAAGCATTACTCCCACGACCTGCGCTCCGACTTGGTCAAGGGTATCGCCTTGGGCGGAAGAAACTTTGGCACTAGCCGAGAGGCCTATCGTCGTTTGAACGAAGAGATCTCGGTCTGGAACTACACCAATACCGCCGTCACCAAAGACGAACTGAGCCGCGCCACCCACAACACACTAGATATTCTGCAAGAGGTCGCGAGCCAACAAGAGGAAACCCAAGATTTATTGCTGCGCTATTTGAAGCGCCCTCAAGACGTGACTCGCTTCTCGGGCCTAGAGAAGGAACTACAGCGAACCATTTCTGACGAGGCCATTCAGGCCAAGGCCGAGTATACCGACTGGAACCGAGATAACTACGATCCCAAGATAGCTCTAGGGGTCAAACTAGATGAACTCTGGCTAACCCTCATCGACGATTCCAGATGGAAACAATCGGGCAGCCTAAAGACGGCCAAGAACGCCGCCTTTGTCATCAAGGAAGTAGAAAGTTTTCGAGAAAAACTAAACGAGGCCAACACCGAAGCCAAATTCCTAGCCATCAATGAAGGTATTCGAACCCTGCTCAAGGGCGGCATCGGCGTGCAGGGAAAAGGCACCCTAAGATCACTCAAAGACTTCACCGCCTCGAGCACCGTACCGGGCCTGTTCAAAGACCTACCGGAAGTTCATCGTCAATCGTATGATCAACTCCTGCAATACGTTGAAGAATTACATTACGCCAAAGAAATGGGCGAAAGAATTACGCTCGGCCAAACTACGGCACCATCCCCTCCGAAAGGACCCGAGCGAAGTGAAGGGAAAGCGGGCGCCGTAGCCGGGGGCGAGGTTCGCCCGCCCACTGGAGGAACGAGCCTCGCTCCCGGCCCACAAGCCCGCGGCTCGCTACCGCCTCAGGTGGACCTAGCGGTATCACCAAAGGAAGATCAACTACCGCACGAAGATCTAGCACCATTGCCCAGGGTCGATTTAATTCCGAAAGCAGACACGGCAAATACACCCAAGGCAGATGTTAAGTCGAACGTCATCCCCGCACAGTTTTCAATAGAAAATGTCTTACCCACCCAAGACCCAGCCAATAAAGATAAGGTCGATCCCAAGCAGCTCGAAGCCGAAAAGACGAAGCGATTCCAAGACGCCAAGTCCCAATTCATCCACGGCCTCGAACAAACGAAACGCAGCCTCTGGTACCAATACAAGCAACACAAGGCGCTGAGCCGAGGCATCAGCCAAACAGCCAAGCTATTTAATAAAGGTGACATCCAAGAAATCGAAGCGGGACAAGCCGCCTTAGACAAAATCATTAAGCAGGTAGAAGCCGCCCAAGACGAATCCGAATTAAAATCCCAGGTCCAAGCACTTCAAAACCAATTAAAAGAAGACGGCCCGCTGCACTTAGCCATGGTGGCCGCGGAAATGGACGGCACCGAACAATTGATCGGCTTAGGTCAGACGATACTCATCATCATGGCCACGCGACAATTGGGCAGGGGCATGGCGAGGCTGAGTACGGCCATTGCCGAAACCCAGACGGGACAAAGGCTCGCCAA
>JAJFLL010000173.1 GCA_021772695.1 Deltaproteobacteria bacterium | reverse complement strand
TCCAGCTAAGCCTGAGCTCCCTTTCGGGAGAGCCAATTCTGACCGACATCGCGAAGGGTCAATTAAAGCTGCTCTCCGGCACTCGGGCCTGGATTTCCCTTTGGCCCAAAGCCCCCAACTTATTGACCGGAAGCGCCAAATTAGCCTTTGATCCTGATTTAATCGTGGAGCTCATCTTAAAATTTCCGGGGATCAAAATACCTTCGATTTACTTTCAACCCTTTGCACCCCGCACCGCAACGACCCCCTGCTCCCATGACCACCCGGTATCCGCCGGTTTCATCAAAGCCCAGGATATGACAAAATAAATAACCCTTAGGCCTTTTTGATCAAGAGGCGCCGTTCGATTTCGAAAATCTTTTCGGGTATTTTTTCTTTCCCACTTTTCCTTTTTAGATTCTCTTTTTCGAATAGTTCGGTTCCGTATACTTCCAAGGCCTCTTTCGGATTCATATTTTTAATGCCGATGAGTTGAAAGGTGATGATGCCAGCATGGTAGCCCTCGGGCCCCTCTGCCTTGGCCAATACTCGCGAGATGGCGTAAACCGTGTCACCGCTGATGGCCGGTTGGGTATGATAGCCCTCCGTATACCCAAAATCGGCTAGGGCATTTTCCGAGATATCCCGACTGGCCAATCCGCCCAACCAGGCAAATACCAATCCACCGTATACGATGGGTTCTCCACTCATGGCGCCGCTGCGAGCGGTGGAATATAGCCGATCGTAATGCAATGGATGAGTGTTCATCACCCGGTAGGTCCAGGGTAGATGTTCGTCGGTAATCGTGCGGCCATTGGCATGAACGATAATATCGCCTACGGAAAAATTTTCGAAATAACTGCGGACCCCGGTCAGATTTTTGGGATAATCCTTCAGGGCATTAGGCAATTGCACGGTCATTTCTTGCATTTCGGGAAAGGGTTGACCAGAGACCGTCGAGGCTTCGCTTTCTTTTCCGGCAGCAGCGACCATAATCTTTCGGTCGTATTGCAATACCAATTCGTCTCTTTGATTCAAGGCGATGGTGCGAATTGTGACGATGCCAGGTTTTCCTTCTTTGACTTGGCGCGCCAATACTTTCGTTAACGATCGCAGGGTATCTCCCGGATAAACCGTGCGCACGAAACACACGTTGTAATAACCTAAATTGGCAATGGCCTTTTCGGAATCGTTTTGCACTCCCAATGACAGAGCGATATTCATGACCATAAGGGGAGACACCACAACATCTTGAAAGCCGTGTGCCTTGGCGTAGACCTCATTTAAGTAAAGCGGATTGCATTCCATGAAGGTGGTAGCGAATTCGATAGCAAAGGATTTGGTAATGGTCACGCCGCGGGGGTGGCAAAATACTTCTCCCTCTTTGAAGTCTTCTAAGACTCTGCCGTACTGAGGGTAGCTCACCTGTTTTAGTTGGGTGGCCTGCTGGGGAGATTGTTCGTCAAATCGAGGGTAAGGGACCGAGGTAGACATAGTTCATCCTAAAATTTTATAGATATGGTTTTAACAAGGCGGGAGCAATGACCTTCAAGGCCAACACTTCTTCAGCTCCTTCAAAAATGGAAAATACTCTCGCATCAACATAATAGCGGCTCACCGCATATTCTTCCGCATAGCCATAGCCACCGTGAATTTGCAGAGCTTCCCGGGTCACCCATTCGCTGACCTTAGAAGCGTAGAATTTCACCAGGGAGGCTTCCATTTGCCCCTTGTGTTCATCCATTAGCTTACAAGCGTGAAAAGTGGCCTGGCGACAAGCTTGAATGAGGGCGGCCATGCGCACGATTTTCCATTGGGTCATCTCAAAAGAAAATATGGGTTGACCGAAAACCTTGCGTTCATCGGAGTAACGCAATCCAGCTTCAAATGCCGCTTGCATAACTCCCAAGGCACGGGCGGCGGTTTGAAGCCGCCCACCGGCAAATCCTTCCATCTGCATATAGAACCCTTGACCCAAACCTGACTCGCCTCCGATCAGATTCTCTTCGGGCACCCAATAATTTTCAAAGGCCACTTCATAAGAGTGCATACCTCGGTATCCGATGGTGGGAATGGCTTTTCCTTCTACATGCCCGCCGTGCTCCGGTTGGTCATAGCTAAATTCATGGCCGTCGAATCGGGGTTTCTCGGCGATAAGAATAGACATGCCCTTATGCTTTTTTGCCATGTCGGGATCGGTGCGACACAATACCATTAAACTGTCGGCATAACCTGCGAAGGTACACCAGGTCTTCACACCGTTAATGACCCAACCCTTCTTCCCTTGGCTCTCTTGGGGGCGGGCACTTACTTTCATTCCAGCCACATCAGATCCATAATCGGGTTCCGTAACCGCTACCGCCGCCATTTTTTCTCCCGTCGCCAAGGCAGGCAACCACTTTTTCTTTTGGTCGTCGGTACCGCCTTTGAGAATCGCTTTAGAAAGAATTTCTGGGCGGGTGATCAAGGATCCCGCGATGCCTAAGGATCCGCGGGATAGCTCTTCAGTCACCACCACCATCCCGGTATTGTCGGGCTGGGCATCGTCTTGAAATCCACCGAATTGCTGGGGAATAGAAAGGCCAAAGCAACCCAACTCGGTCAACCCTTGAATGATTTCGTCGGGGATGAGCAGATCGTGACGGTGAACCTTTTCGGCAATGGGCATGACTTTGTCTTCGGCAAAACGTCTAAATGTTTGACGAAACATCTCATGTTGTTCGTCAAGGCCGTAAGTGCCACCGCCGCTGCTCTCTTGAATCAACTTCGCAATTCGTGTGATATTTTCAATATTCAACGCCGTCTCAACGGACTTGGTCAATTCGGGATCCCAAATGGTCTCTCGTAAGTTTTCCATGGAAATTCCAAATTCATGAAAGCGAAAACTTATTTTGCTGGAAAAATTACTGATCATTTCAGCCGTAAAAAACTCGGCTAAGGCTTTTTCTAACTCACCGCTATTTTTTTCGGCATAGGCCACGATCTGTTCGGCCGCATAAACCTCTGAGGCCACCCAGGTATAATCATAGGCAGTCGTCTGCATGGCGTCGATTTTTGAACCGGAAACCCGACCCTTATCACCCACCTTGCCCGCAATAAATTTTGAAATATGCTCGTGAAGTTTTTCAGCGGCATTGATCGCTTGTTTGGTATCCATGACAACATCACCAATTTTTGGCCCCGATGGGGCATAGGGTTTTAGTTTTTAAGAAAAGAAGGCTTTTTTAGCTTCCTCAGACAACTTCAGGCCGGAAACATGGGCGCGCTGTACCAACTCCCAGTAATACCGATAGGTGGCGCGATCGTGCAGGTCGCCGGCGTGTTGAATGGGACCCCAATCGGCTTCTTGGGCCTTTAATAAAATTTCAGACCCCTTTTGCACCAATGAAAAATCAGGGGACATGGCATCGACGATGGAATCAATTTGGGTCGGATAAATGGACCACATCCGCAAGAAGCCAAAATCGTTACGAGCCCGCCAAGCATCTTGATAGGTCTTGTATTTGTCTTTCAAATCGAGGGTCACATTGTGCGCCGGGATGATTCCATTCGCCAGGGCCGAAGCCACCACGGAACCCTTGGCCCGTGCAATCAGGGCGTGTTCAAATTGGCCGGGCGACTTCATACAAGATTCTGGTATTGCGCCATGATGGGCAGAGACAAAGTCCATAAGACCGAAATC
>JAJFLL010000172.1 GCA_021772695.1 Deltaproteobacteria bacterium | reverse complement strand
TCCACCGGCAAGCCCAAGGGAGTTTTGCATACTACTGGTGGTTATATGGTCTATGTGGCCACTACCTTTAAGTATATATTTTCCTACCGCCCTGGAGATGTGTTTTGGTGTACCGCAGATATTGGCTGGGTGACGGGGCATAGTTATTCGGTATATGGCCCACTCCTCAATGGTGCTACCACATTGATGTTTGAAGGGGTGCCCACCTATCCCAAGCCCGATCGTTTTTGGGAGATGATTGCCCGCCATAGAGTGAATACCTTTTATACTGCCCCCACCGCCATTCGAGCCCTGATGCGAGAAGGGGACCAGTGGGTCAAAAATCATGACATGAGTTCTTTGAAGGTATTGGGTACCGTGGGTGAACCCATCAATCCCGAATCATGGGTGTGGTATTTCAAAAATGTGGGGCAGAGCCGTTGCCCCATCGTCGATACCTATTGGCAGACCGAAACCGGTGGAATCTTAGTGAGTACATTTCCGGGGGCCATGCTTATGAAGCCTTCTGCTTCGGGAGTACCTTTTTTCGGCGTGGCGCCTGCCATTTTAGATGAGGCAGGTAAGGAAATCAGCGACGGTGAAGGCGGTTATTTTACCATTACTCGACCTTGGCCTGCTATCACTCGAGGAGTCTATGGCCAACCGGAACGACTTAAGGCCACTTACTTTAGTCGGTTTCCAGGAAAATATTTTTCCGGTGACGGGGCCCACTGTGATAGCGATGGATTTTATTGGTTCATGGGTCGCCTCGATGATGTGCTCAATGTTTCAGGGCATCGGCTGGGAACCGCCGAATTAGAAAGTGCCTTAGTCAAGCACAGCGAAGTTATTGAGGCCGCCGTGGTGGGGTTTCCTCATGAGGTCAAAGGACAGGGTATTTACGCCTTTGTCACCTTGGGTGAAGGAAAATCCGGAGACCGAAGTCTTCGGCGTATTTTGATTCAGCATATTGCAGAAGAGATCGGCCCCATTGCCAAGCCGGATCATATTCAATTTACTCATTTTTTGCCAAAGACACGCAGTGGTAAAATCATGAGACGTATTCTACGTAAAATCGCCGCCGGTGAATCCGATTTCGGAGATACCTCAACACTGGCCGATCCAACGGTGGTAGAAAATCTTTTGGCCGGTGCCAAGGCGGAATTGGCCAGAGAATAACCTTCGTTTTAGGAAAGGAAGACCGTTATTAAATCTTTGAACCGGCTATCCGAAGAAAAATCACCGTATTTATTGCAACATCAGGATAACCCTGTCCACTGGTACGCCTGGGGAGATGCCGCCTTTCAAGCGGCCCGAGCCGAAAAAAAACCTATCTTCCTTAGTGTCGGATATTCCACCTGCCATTGGTGCCATGTCATGGCCCATCAGAGTTTTGAGGACAATGAGGTAGCAGACTATCTCAATACCCATTTTTTTAGTTTTAATTTAGACCGCGAAGAACGCCCCGATGTTGATGAAATCTACATGGGCGCGGTTCATGCCATGGGGCAACGAGGTGGGTGGCCCCTAAGTGTCTTTTTAACACCCCAATTAACACCATTTTTTGGCGGAACCTATTGGCCTAAAGATAATTTTCTCTACATCCTAAAACAAATTCGTCAATTATGGGAAGCAGACCAGGCCAAAGTGATCGAGTCTGGGGTATCCTTAGTCGAACACCTTAAGGCGCAAAAGGCCGCCGACATGAGTGGCTCCGACTTGAATGAAGGGTTGTTAGAAAAATTTTTTAAACAAACCGAGGGTAATTTCGATCAGGCTTGGGGCGGTTTTAGCAATGCACCAAAGTTTCCCCATTCCCCCCAGATCAGTTTGTTGTTACGGATCCACGAACGATCCCAAAACGAGGCAGCCTTGCAAATGGCCGTGCATACCTTAGAAAAGATGGCCCACGGAGGTCTTTTTGATCATTTGGGAGGAGGTTTTGCCCGATACTCTGTGGATGAGCGATGGATGATTCCTCATTTTGAAAAGATGCTCTACGATAATGCTTTACTGGCTCATACCTATCTCGAGGCCTTTCAATTGACAGGTATCACCTTGTTTGAGCGGGTAGCCAGAGAAACCTTAAATTATGTTTTGAAAGAAATGACTTCACCCGAAGGCGGTTTTTACTCTGCTCAAGATGCCGACAGCGAAGGAGAAGAGGGTAAGTATTACGTTTGGAATTATGAGGAATTAACCCAAATTTTAACCGACGAGGAATTTACGGCCCTGCGTCGTATTTACGGCATCACTCGAGAGGGAAATTTCGAAAACGCCACCAACCATTTTAATTTTCTTCCCCAATTTGCTTGGGAAGAAAAGGATGATCCGATCCTTCAATCGGCCCATGCCAAACTGCTTAAGGTACGAGAGAGTAGGGTGCATCCCCATAAGGACGATAAGATTTTAAGTTCATGGAATGGCCTGATGATTCGGGCCATGGCCAAGGCCTACCGGGTCACCGGTGAAAAAAGTTATTTAATGGCCGCCACCAAAGCCGCAGAATTTATCCAAAGGAACTTGTGGGTTTCTGGTGAATTGCTGGCCCGGTACCGAGACAAAGAAGCCAAATTTTCAGCTCGGCTCGAAGATTATGCCTACCTAATCGAAGGCCTACTAGATCTTTACGCTTGCGATTATTCGCCATCCACCCTGGAATTTGCATTAAAGCTTCAAGAAACTCAGATCGAAAAATTTTGGGATGCCGCTCGCGGCGCCTTTTATTTTACCGATGGGCAAGACCCCAATCTCTTGGTGCGCACTATGGAAGGCATGGATGGGGCCCTCCCCAATGCCAATGGCGTCAGTGCCCTGAATCTGCTTCGTTTTGGCGAATTAGATCTACGGGAGAATTGGCACGAAGACGGGTTAAAGGTACTACGGGCCTTCTCTCGCCTCGTAGTGGAATATCCCACCGCCTTTGCCCAGATCCTTTTGGCCTATGATTATTTGCTGGGGCCCTCCCCAACTTGGGCCTTGGTGACCGATGGGAAAATTGCCGATTTGCAACCTTGGTTGCAAAAAGTGGGTGAGACCTTTTCCCCTCGTTTGACCTTAGCCATCGGCAAACCCGGAGAGAATCGGCCGGCTATTTTAAGAGGCAAGCTTGCACCTACCGGTCAGCCCACCTTGTATTGGTGTGAGGGGCAGAGCTGTGAAGCCCCCACCCAGGATCTCGATTCCTGCCTAGGGCGACTCCAGGAAATGAAAAAATAATCTTTAAAAATATTTAAAATCAAATACTTATACATGTTTTTCTAATCTATTTTCTCGTTATCCCCTTGGGGCAACCTCGTCACAAACTCGCCGATAACGCCTCACTTCATCTTTTTTGATAAAGTTTTGACGAGGCAAATTTGGTGTATTCAACGGCCAGAGCTATTCCGGGGGCACTGGCAGGGGCGGACCAAGGATCGACATCCTTAAGGGATTTCTCCGCCTCCAACCACTTGGCTCGAGCCCTTCATTTATCCCCCAATCGCGCTGCTACGGCCCAGATTCACGACCATTTGAATTCGGATGCTGCTCTCCACATCAACGGTACCTCTGTGGCCTTGGGGCGAGCTCGTTTGCCGTTACTATCGCTATTAGAAGAGAGCGATTCCCAATTATTCTTTCAAGATCTACTTAGCTTGGCTTGGGAGTTGCGACACGAAAATCCCATGTTAAGCGGGGTTCTACTCGAATCCATTGGGTCAGCCGAGTCTACGGCACCCGTTCCGCTCCGTCGTGATGCTCAAGAAAAAATGACTTTATTGTCGGGAAGTGGTCCCCTTGGTGAGCGCATGGAACTGGCTTCCGAAACTTTAATTCAGGAAGTGACCCGGCCCTCCATGATGGCTGGATTGGCTGCGGGCAGTTTGGCCTCAGGACTGACGCGATTTACCTTGCTCAGAAATTTCCGCCGGCTTCCCGCAGGGCACCTCCTGCGCAATCCCAACTGGGCTTTTTTGGGGGCACATAGTGGTGCCTTTGCCACTGAGGTCTTGGCCTTGCATGGCGCCAGCCACCTTACCGAAAGCTTGTTATTTGGTAATCATGGCGTCGACTCCTCCCGCATTCCCCAAGACCTACTGATGACGGCAGCCATGTTGGGTGCAGTCAAAATCGGCAGTGCCACCTTTCGAGGCATCTTCAATTTAGGTCACGGGGTTCATCCCTTACGGGGAAGGATTCTCACCAGTGACCCTTGGGTTCTAGGATCCCAGCGCGCCTTGGGCGCATTAGGAAATATCACCGGTCTCTATGCTTACTATCGAATAGGTCCTAATTGGGGCTTGGCTCCAGAAGGTGCTGACCAACATGCCGCCTTTCATACCTTGACCACGGGAATTCAACTCTTGGGTGCCGGAGCATTGGCCCACCGAGTCTTAGGTCCTCGGTTTTGGGGAGCCCTATCACGTATGGAAACCTCGACCGAACGATTGACTTGGAACTGGCCGGGATGGCGACCTGGACCTCACGGCGCCATGGCCTTGGCTGGAGGAATCCACGGCGAATTTTTTGCTCCTGACAGTGCTTTGGGTGAGCGTTTGGGACTTCTGCAAATGAGTTCTTTGAAGGACGAGGCACCAGGTTCCCAAGGCAGTCACGGTCATCCGATCAGTCGCACTCGGTCGGTTACGGTAAAAGGCCTTTTAGGGGATGTGGAATTGGCGGCCGATCTATTACCTCGCTTAACCCCGACCCGACTGAAGCGAGTCGTTCAGGGATACCATCGAGAGGGCGGATTACTGAATTTGTTGCTCGAATATGAAGGTTTTAGGGGGCAGGATGGGTTGCCGGTGGCTGAGGCCAAATCGCGCCTCGAGGCCATGAATCAATATTTTTCAGAATGGTCAGAATCCCGTAGGGCCGATGTAACTACTCCCGAAATAGAACAAGCCATCAATCAATGGGGCAAGCAATTGTCTCAAGGTGAACAGGGAAGTCAGGGGTTGGAAGGTTTTCTCCTGCATATTCGCAATCTGGGCATTAGGGGCTTCGACAATATTTTCCAATTAAAAGGAGAAATGATCGATTTTAATGCCTCCATTCGAAATAATTCCAATTTAAGGGATTATTACCATGATTTATATTTGGTTCGCGAATTCTTGAACCAAAATCGCCTCAACCATTACGCCGCTGAAGACGGAAGTTTTCTTTCCGAGCTGCTTTTGAACGGCCATGGCAACTGTGTTAGTTTTTCTATTTTATTTTCGCATTTTGCCTCACTTCTGGGGCGAGAAGTGAAACTTGGAGTTTTACCCAACCACGTCTATCTCGCTACTGCCGGTGGTGGGGCCATTGAAACGACTTCTCAATATGCGCTCTTGCCCCGTAGTTATTATCTGCGACCGGAAAATTTTCCTGAGATCAAGGCTCGATCCATTACCGATGCGGTAGGATTATATTTTCATCATATGGCTCGAATCTCAACGGCCCGCAGCAACTTTATTGAGGCCAGAGAAAGTCTGCAAATGGCCGATGTTTTGGCTGCAGCACACCCTTCCGGTCATTTTCATTTGGCCAAGGTGTTCCAAGGGGAGGGTAATATTATCGAAGCCGTCAAGGCCTACCAGCGATATGCAGCCCAATCTGGAGAAAATCCCCAGGCCTGGAGGAAGGCGGAACGTCAACTGAGCTACCTTTTGGATCAAGGCCACGAATTGCCTGAGGTCTATCGTGGTCTGGCTCAATTCCTACGGCGCCGCGGTGAAATTTCCACGGCTGAAAGTTTAGAAGCTATCGCCGATTTTCTATAAAATTTCTCGTGTGGTGGGCAGGCGTCTGGCAATCACCAACGACAGTCCAATGAAAAACAGGCAAGTGACCAGGGCATAGAGGCCTCCGCGATGTAAAGCTGCTTCGGAAAGGGCAGGTAAGAGACCTTGTGAGAGGCCTTGGGGGTTAAAATGTTTTCCGAATCCCCAACCGGCTGCTACGCCGGCCAAGGGAGCTCCTAAGGCAAAACCCCAAGTCATTCCCAGTAGAACGCTGCCTGTTGCCACTCCATCGGGAAATCGATTTTTTAAATCGATGGCACGTGTATTGTAAGTCGGCACTACCATTCCCATACCGATTCCGCTGATAAACCAGAATATATAAATTCCGAACATAAAATTATGCAGGGCAAAAATTCCCACCAGGCCAAGTAAACCCAGGGCCAATAACATGGATCCCCAAACAGCTAGGCTTCTAGGATGGTTGGCGTATTTGGCGATGATCACTGATGTAAAGGACCAACCAATGGAACCTACCGTGAGAATGGCCCCGGCCTCTAAGGGAGACTTTTGATACAAGCCTTGAAGTAATAATGGCAAATAGGTTTCTGCTCCGCCAAAGGCAATGGCACTTAGCGCCATTGCGAGAAATGCCACACCCAAGGGTTTTTTTGGAGACCATACCTCTCGGGGAATCGTCGGATTAACTTGCCTGCCTTCATATTGCCAAAAAACAAAGAAGCTCAAACCGCCTGACAATAATAAAACTAAATTAAATGGGAACCGGTGTGCGAGTGCTTCTAAAAATAGCGCAGTCCAGACGGCAAATAATAGGGGACCCACCCAATTGACCTGGGCCTTGGGTTCGGGTGGCTTCCCTTCGCCGCGTAATGAAAATAGGGCCAACAGCCAGATGCCGATACCAACCGGAAGGTTAAAAGCGAAGACCCAGCGCCACCCCAAATATTTTAAAATAATTGCCCCGGCTATGGGTCCCAACAAAGCCGAGACACCCCAAACCGAAGAGACTAATCCTACGGCGCGTGGTTGTAGATCGCTCGGATAAAACCTAGCGATTAAGGCGAAGGGAATGGCGAAGAAACCTCCCGCACCGAGACCTTGCAGCAGCCGAGCCACCACGATCATTTCCATGCTGGAGGCAATCGTCCCTACCAAGGCGCCCAATAAAAAGATTCCTAAGGCCAATGAAAAGGCACCTCGTCCGCCCCATTTACCCGTCAAGACACTGAATATGGGAATGGTGGCAAAATTCCCGAGGTTATAGGCGCCTAGGGCCCAGGCGTATAAACTGATGCCGCCGAAATTTTCTAATAGTGTTGGTAGAACGGTGCCGACGATTAGAACATCAAGGGCTACCAGGGTGATGGCGGTCAATAGGGCCAGACTTAAAGAGGCCCTACCGGGTCGAAATAAATCGAGATAGGTGGGCATTAAGGTTTCTTGGCCTCTTCCAGTAGAGTTTTCCCGCCGTTGTTTGTAGCCAGAAAATTTAAAAAGGCCATGGTGGCGTGTTGGGTATTATCAACACGAATATTTCCGTTATAAACCGTAGTGGCAAGAGCCCCCAATACCGCTGAACTATTTTTTATATAAAATGAATTTTCAGTCACATACTGAAGTTGAAACAGAGACCTTAGGCCCCATTGAACTCCATAGGCGTATTTTTGAATCCGTTTCGTATCGCCCAATTGTATGGCCAGGCGATAGGCGTCAGACAGTCCTTCTGTGTATATCGCCGTGGACGAGGCGTGCGGTGGGCCATATTTCCTTTTTTTAGGGTCATAAAAGCGCCCCAAGGTATCAGCCTCGGGGGTTTTAATGCTTTTTGGTGTGTTTTGAATTTCCAATAAGAAGTCATTCATTTCAAAGATGAAATCAGAAATCTCCTTATTTTTATTTACCTGAAAGAGGCGGTATAGGGCCATGGTATGCCAGGGCACAAAGGCGGGATTGGGGTTTTTTCGAAAATATTTTCGATAGTATTGAAAGGAACTCTCAACGACGGGTAATAGGCTTTGGTAAGCTTGTGGATTAGATTCGTATAGGGTCATTAAGGCCAAGAGGGCCTCACCTGGATAAAAATTCTGATTATCATTTCGGTTTGGCGGCAAATAAAAAGTCTTAAAAGCACCATTTGGATCGTGAAGTAGAAGAATTAACTTCGTTAATTCTTCTATGAGCTTTGTTTTTTCTGGATTGGTCTGACTTTCGAGAAGGCTCATCATTGCAAAAGCTGCCGAGCCCAATTTTGCTTTTTTGCGAAAATAAATATAGGCCAGCCCTTTTTCTGGATCTCTCTTCAAATAGGTCTTGATGTTAAAGCTTAGATTTTTTTCCGCAGCCTGGAGTAATACCTCATCTTCTAAAAATTTTCCCAGTCGAAACATGGCTAGGGTCGTCATCCATTGTCGAATCATATTATTGTGTTGTTTCGACACCTTATCACTCGCGGGGCGATACAAATAAGTCATTTTGCCTTCAGGCGACATATTATTCAGATACC
>JAJFLL010000171.1 GCA_021772695.1 Deltaproteobacteria bacterium | reverse complement strand
GGCATCTTGTCGTCGGGGGGGCTCCGCGGCCAAATGCCGTAATTTATTTATTAATCCCTGAAAGTCCTGCATGCAGTAAACCTGACTTGGCAAGGAGAGGGGGCCCGAATGGGTAAAGTTTGGGGAGAAGGCGAACCCTTGAGGGGAAAGGGCCAGGGGAGCTCCGTTATCTAAAGTTAATAGTAGGTAATCTTCATCGGGTTTCAACCGGTTAGCCTGTAATTCGGCCCCGGCGATATCTCGTCGTCTCAGCAGTAATTCCTTCTTTGAAAGGAGTTCTCTAAGCACCAGGGCATCGCCTTCGTCTCGGAGGGCGAAAAGTCCGGGTCTAGTCTTCACCCAGTGGCGAATTTTTTGCATGGCGTCTTCCATAGAGATTCCAAAAAAATGCTAGATTAAAACAGGTCTTTTTGCGAGAAACCTTTTTGGTTTTTATCTACTTAAGAGAATATGAATTAGGTCGGTCGTGGGATGAGTTTTATTAGATACAGCGCGTTTTTCCTATTGGTGCTACACGGAGTATTTTTAGCACCACAGGTTTGGTCCCAGCCTCCACTGCGTCTGAGTGAAGAAGAGGTCACCCTCATCGTTTTACAGCAAAACCTCAGTATTCTCTCCACATCCTTTGATCCTAAAATTGCACAAACACTGGTGACGGAAGTTCAAAGTCGCTTCGATACGCTCATTGCCGGACAAGTAAATTATAATATCGACCGTAGCGATAAAACCTCCATTGTATTCGGTACGGACAATCGTCAGGTATTGTACGAGACTTCTGTTGCAAAAAAATTTCCTGTGGGGGTTGAAGGTCGTATGTATCTGCGCAATCAACATGATACAACCAATTCGGCTTTCGCTACGGACCCCGCGTTTTGGGAAACTCGTTTGGGATTTGAGGCCCGAGCACCATTTTTAAAAAACCGGTTTGGTAAATCTGATCGTGGTGCGGTGGAACTCGCCCAAAAACAACAGGGTGTCGTTCAAGAGTCCTCGTTAACACAGTTAGATGCACAGGTGTATTTGGCAGTAACCACTTACTGGAATTTGGTGGCCTCGTACGAATATCTGAAAGTTTCACGTCAATTTTTAAAACGCGCCCAAGATTTTCAAAAAATTACCCGGGAGAAAAAAATTATTGGGCTTTCTGAAGACCCTGATATTTTGGCGGCAGATGCTTTGGTAGAGGAAAGGGAGGTTGAAATTTTAAGGGCGCAAAATCTTATCGAGGATTTTTCCGAACAGTTAAAGAATCTACTCAATCTTAAACTGACCCAAAAAATTCTCCCGAAAGAAAGTCTGCCGCCAAAAGTTAAGGTCCCCACCAAAGCCGAAATATTTGAAACCGCACTGCAGAATCGCAACGATTATCAATCCTTACTTCAAGAAGCCAAGGCTAAGGATGTTCAAATGGCCGTTGCCAAAGATCAGAAGCTACCCAGTCTCGATCTGTATACTTCATTAGAATTAAATTCCGTGGATCCCAGCTATGCCGAGGTTTTAGGCCAAACCTTTCGTGCGGCCAACCCCAATTGGCGAATCGGTGTGGATTTTAACCTTAGTTTTGAAAACCGTTTTGCAAAGAGCGCCTTAACTAGAAGCAAGCTAGAAAAAGCTCAAATATTAGTCAGAATTAAGGAATTAGAAAATCAAATTGCCTTACAAATTTTTGAGGCCCTTCGCGAGTGGCAATTGCAACGAAAAGAGACCGTTAAATTCGGTCGTATTGCTACTTTGCAACAGAAGAAGCTCGGGGTCGAACAAAAAAACTTTTTACAGGGGCGTTCCAGCAGTGACATTATCGTTCGATTTCAAACAGATTGGCTTGTCGCAGAAAAGCAAAAAATTGATTCTGAATTAAGAGATAAATTATCCCGCGTGGATCTTCGCCGTATTATGTCGATCCTAATACCAGAAAGTTTAAAGAAATTTCCAAGTGAAGCTAGCTGAATGGTCGGTTAAAAATAGTCTATTGGTCAATTTATTGACTGTCTTTATTTTGGTTGCTGGGACCTTGAGTGTCTTTACTCTCAATCGAGAAGCCTTCCCCAATATCAATTTAGATATCGTTGAGGTACGAACCATCTATCCGGGGTCAACACCGGAACAGGTGGAGAAACTCCTTACCATCCCCATCGAAAAGGAATTGAAGGAAGTTTCCGACATTAAGGAAATGGTGAGCGTGTCTGCCGAAGGTATTTCCTTAATTTTTCTGACCATCGAACCCGATGCCACTGATAAGACCAAGACCGTCAATGAAATCCAACGGTCCGTGGACCGAGTGGACGACCTTCCCGATGATTTAGACGACAAGCCGGTAGTTCGAGAAATTAAGACAAAGGACATTCCTATTCTTGAAGTGACTGTTTTTGGAGACTTAGATTCCTTTGAATTGAGAAAACAGTCCAAGCTCTTAGAAGATAGAATCCTAGAAAATAAAAATGTTTCCAGTGTGGTGCGACGAGGTTACCGCGAACCAGAAATTTCCGTTGAGGTTAATCCAGAAAAAATGGCCGATTTTCATATTTCCCTGACGGAAATCATGGTGGCATTAAAAAAAACCAATATCAATATTCCCGGCGGGCGCATCAAGGTGGGAGATAAGGAACTGTTGCTTCGGGTATCCGGCGAGTTCTACCGCCCCGAAACCATTGAAAAGGTGATTGTGCGGGGGAATGACTATGGGCACTCCGTAAAGGTAAAGGATGTAGCCGAAGTGATCCCCGCCTTAGAAGAGCAGACCGTTACCAATCGCACAGATGGAACCGATTCCATCAACCTAATGGTAACCAAAAAACCATCGGGCGATATCATCGAGTTGGTTGAAGAAGTGCAAGGGATCGTCGAAGAATATCTTAAAACAGCGCCACCGGGAACCCAGGTCACCGTGGTGAATGACATCTCATTTTATGTCAAACGGCGCCTTAGGGTGTTGATCAATAACGGTGTCATCGGTTTGGGGCTGTTATTTATTCCCTTGTTTCTGTTTCTTAACTTTCGAACGGCACTCAGTGCAGTCTTAGGAATTATTACGGCCATCGCGGCAGCCTTTGCCTTGATGAAATTTTTTGGAATCACCATCAATTTGCTCAGTTTGTTCGGAATGATCATGGTCTTGGGTATGTTGGTAGACGAAGACATCGTTATCGCCGAAAATGTGCACCGTCACATGGAAGAGGGGATGTCTTCAAAAGAGGCAGCAGTGACAGGTGCTACTCAAGTGGCCAAAGCTGTCTTCGCCACCGTATTAACCACCATTACGGCCTTTATCCCTCTTTTGTTAATGACGGGGATCATCGGAAAATACGTTCGCCAAATTCCTATTGTAGTGATCATTACGCTGTCGGCCTCTATCATTCAGGCCCTAATGATTTTACCGTCTCATATCGCCGATTTTAATAATATGAGTGAAGAGGAAGCAAAGAGGCATTTTAAAAATAAAAAGAAATCCAAGCTCATGATCAAGACCCTTGAGCTATATGAAAGAATCCTTCGTGCCTTGATTCGATATCGCTATGCTACCCTGATGGTTTTTTTATTGATGGTGACTGGCACAACATTGGTATGGCACTACAAAGTGCCTTTCATCCTTTTTCCTAAACGCGGCATTGAGCAGTTTTTTATTCGTGTGGAAGGAGAAATCGGCACCCCCGTCGAAATTACCACACAAAAAATGAAGCTTATCGAAGAGCTATTGAATCGAGAATTACCTCCCGAAGAATTGGATCATTTTATTACAATGGGAGGGATCACTCAAAACGATCCCAACGACCCCTTTACCCAACGTGCTTCCCATGTGGGGCAGATGTGGGTCTTTTTAACACCCGAAAACCGCCGTGAACGATTGGCCTCAGAAATCGTCGAATCCCTGCGCCCCAAGGTTGAGCAGATCCAGGGGTTTAAGAAGGTGGTATTTGATGATGTCCGTCCGGGGCCACCCGTTGGTAAACCCGTGGCCATAAGGGTTAAGGGATATGAATTCGATCAGCTCAATGACTTAGCTGCGAAATATATTGAGGCGCTGGAGAAAATACCCGGAGTCAAAGACGTCAAATCCGATTACGAGCCCGGAAAAGATGAATTGACCGCCATTATTGATGAAGACCTCATGAATCGAGCCGGCCTGACATACGAAGATGTTGCCATCGCCGTTAGGGTCGGCTTCGATGGTGGTGTGGCCACGACAATTAAAGAAGGCGACGTGGAAACCGATGTCATGGTGCGTTTTCCCGAGAGCCTGCGGGAAAATCGAAGGACCTTGGATCAATTGCTCATATCCAATAATCGGGGAAATTTGATTCCGCTTCGAGCCATTGCCACTTTTAAGCAAAATCCCTCTATCTCTAATATAAAACACGATGACCGAAAGCGGGTTGTTACCGTTACCGCCGATATTGATGAGAAAATCACCACGTCCTCAAAGGTTAATGCCCAGATTTCCGAGGAGTTTGCAGGGCGCATCCAGGAAATCCCTGGTGTCTTGGTCAAATATGGCGGGGAAGAAGAAGACACCCAGGAAAGTCTATCTTCTTTGGGGCAGGCCTTCATTTTGGCATTATTTTTGACCTTCATTATTTTATCGGTGACCTTTCGGTCGCTTTGGGAACCTTTTATCATATTGACCACCATTCCTATGGGAATCATGGGGGTGGTGATTGCCTTTTATCTCGAGGGCGAGCCCCTTACCTTCTTGGCTATGTTGGGGGTAGTTGGTTTTGCCGGGGTGGTGGTCGATAGCGGCATTATCCTCATCGATTTTATAAATCGAGAACGAAGAGAAAAAGGATTGGAAGTGGTGGAAGCCATTATTGCTGGATCGCGCATTCGCCTTCGAGCCATTTTCCTGACCACCATAACCACGGTTTTGGGAATCATTCCGGCAGCTTTCGGGATCGGTGGTGCGGATCCATTCATTCAGCCCATGGCCAAAGCCATGAACTGGGGCATCTCGGCGGGATCGGTCTTGGCGCTATTTTTGGTTCCGGTTTTTCTGGCGATCTTTGCCGACTTCTTCAAAAGAGTGAAGCGAACCATGAAGTCAGAGGTCTCAGAGGCCTATTAAACACTGCGTCAAAAGAGTTGGACCTTCAAAAAAACGCATGAAATCTAGCTAAAATGAAATAAATACTTCGACAAGTGCGAAAAACCTTGATAGGACAGGCTGAAATTGACTTTCGAAAATACCCATTTTCATAAGGAGCATACCCTATGGGAAAAGCACTGACGAAGTCTCAAATCCTGGATCATCTTTCCAAAAAGTCCGATCTGACCAAAAAAGACTGTGGTCTGATTGTCGAAGAAATGGCCAAATTGGCCTATAAGGAAGCCAAAAATGGTTTCACTCTTCCTGGCTTAGGAAAGCTTGTCCTAGTCAATCGTAAAGCCCGCATGGGTCGTAACCCCCAAACCGGCGAGCCCATCAAGATTCCGGCTAAGCGCGTTGTAAAATTCCGCGTTGCCAAAGCTTGTAAAGATTCGATCTTGGGTCCTGCCAAGAAAAAGAAGTAAGTTTGCTTGTAGGGGCGGCGTCCTTGCCGCTCCTACTTTTTTCCCTATCTACCAGTCGAAGTAGAAAATACCCTTTCTCTCCCCTCCAAGTCGCAATTTTTTGAATTAAATAGTTTTACTTGCCCTGTTTTTGATAGGCCCGTTGGGTCTCTTCGGCAAATTTGGTCAAATGTGGAATTTCTTCCGGCGGGATCATCTTATTTTGAGAATAATAATAGATGGCAATCATAAATTCTTTGCCGAGGGCACGTTTATCTTCACTACTCATGGACAAATAGCGCTCAAGGCCAAAATCGGCAGCCTGAAGGATCTGCTGCTTTTGTTTGGGCTTCATGGTGCTGGGCAGGGTTTCGATTATTTTGGGTCGAATGACGTTTTGATAGCTCCAAACGACTACTTTATCGGGAATCGAGAAGGATTTGGCGCCATACCACATGGCGGCACCGCCGCCGATGGTGATCAGGGCAACAATCAAGAGGGTAACTAAACAGCCACCCAGACAGCAGCCACATCCCCCTTTTTTGCGAGGGGCTCGCGGTGGTTCTCCCGTAATGGGTTCAGCGTAGGTGACGTCACGGTTCATCGAGGTACCTGTTCCCAATCTTTGAGAAATCGCTCCAGGCCGATATCGGTGAGCGGATGTTTTATCAATTGTTGAATCACTTTTATCGGCAAGGTAGCCACATCGGCTCCCATCATGGCAGCTTCCACCAAATGAAGGGGGTGACGAATCGAGGCAACCAGGACCTGGGTCCCAATGCCGTAGTTGTCATAAATGGTTTTGATTTGGTGGATCAATTCCATGCCGTTCACGGAGATATCATCGAGGCGGCCCACGAAGGGGCTTACATAGGTAGCCCCAATTTTGCCCACCACCAGAGCTTGGGAAGCCTGGAAACAGAGGGTAACGTTTGTTTTGATGCCTTCATCGACGCAAATCTTAAGTGCTTTAAGACCTTCTAAAATCAATGGGATTTTAATGATGATGTTGTCATGGATGGCGGCGTAATCCCTGGCTTCCTTCATCATGCCTTGGGTATCGGTGCTCACCACCTCAGCGCTGATGGGGCCGTTGACTATTTGTACAATTTCTTCAAGGACTTCACGGAATTTGCGACCGGTTTTGGCCACCAAGCTAGGGTTGGTGGTGACTCCATCGAGCACCCCCATGGCTTGAGCTTCTTTAATTTCATTGATGTCCGCGGTGTCGATGAAGAATTTCATACGGCCTCCTTCTGGTAGGCCTTTAGACATTCTCGATCGCAAAAGTAAAGACCCTTGTAGGGGTGGGCTTGCTGGGAAGGATTGTAGGTTCCGCACTTGGGACAAGCCTTCATTTGATCGATGACCGTTTGCCCGGGCGGCCGGGTAAATTGTTTTCTAGGCCTGATGAGCTTTTTCAATACCCTGACAATCAGATACACAATTACCAGAAAAAGGATGATTCTGAGCATGAAGACTGTCTTACGGAATTAAAGGCGTTCATTCAAGGGAGACTTTAATATTCCCTCGGAAGAATGGCTGATATGGAATTTAAAAAGGGGGGAGACTTTTTTATTATCTTTTAGGATCTTGAGTAGATCCTTGATGCAAATACCCTTGATGGGATGCACAAAATTGGGAGCAATTTCGGCAAGGGGCTCTAACACGAAGCGGCGAAAGTGTAATTCGGGGTGGGGAATAATGAGACTTTTTGTCCGAAGAATATCACCGTCAAAGAATAGTAAATCTAAATCAATGGTGCGAGGCCCCCATTTTTGCTGCCTTTGCCGCCCTAGCAGATTTTCAACATCTTGCATAATTTGAAAAAGGCGAATGGCATTTAAAGTCGTTTTTATTTTTAGAACACAATTTAGATACCAATTTTGTTTTTCACCCTTGAGAGTTAAGGGCTCTGTTTCGTAAAAATGACTGAGGGTAATGACTTGAATTTGAGGATGGTCATCCAACAAGCGGATGGCGTCTCGAGTATTCTGTGCCCGATCGCCTAGGTTGCTGCCAATACCGATAAATGCTTGATGATCTTTAATCATAAAGTTCCTTAAATAAGAATAGGGACAATTGGTTACCAAGTCAATATTCCACTTGATTCAAGGACGCCACGCGTTTTAGCCAATAGGTATCGAAATTGCATTTGCAAAATCTCTGACCTAATGGGTCTTTTTTTAACACCCTCATTGAGGTTTGAATCCCTTCGGGAGGCTCCATGGCGCGAATCAACGAACATTATCAAAAATTAAAGGCAGGTTATCTATTTCCTGAGATAGGCCGACGGGTCCGTACCTTCCAGCAGGATAACCCCAATGCGAAAATCATACGAATGGGGATCGGCGATGGGGTGTTGCCATTGGCCCCGGCCATCGTTGCAGCAATGAAAACCGCCGTCGACGAAATGGGTCAAACCGAGGCATTTCATGGCTATGGACCAGAGCGTGGCTATGAGTTTTTGGCCAAGGCGATACTAGATAATGACTACCGGCCTAGAGGCGTGGACCTTCAAGTCGAAGAGATATTTATTTCAGACGGTTCAAAATGCGATTCAGGCAATATTCAAGAAATTTTCGCCCTAGAAAGCAAGGTGGCCATCGTCGATCCAGTCTATCCGGTCTATGTAGATACCAACGTCATGGCTGGTCGAACCGGCAGTATCGATTCCGAGGGCAGGTATGAGCGAATGGTCTATTTACCTGCAACCGCTGAAAACGGATTTTCTCCTCCCCCTCCTGATATGGGCGTTGATTTGGTGTATTTGTGTTCTCCGAATAATCCAACTGGTGCAACCTTAACCCGGGAACAGATGAAGAGTTGGGTGGACTATGCCCATCGTCACGACGCGGTGATATTGTTTGACGCTGCATACGAAGCCTTTATTACCGATCCAGAAATCCCCCACAGTATTTACGAAATTCCCGGAGCCAAAGAGGTGGCTATAGAATTTAGAAGTTTTTCTAAAACAGCCGGATTTACCGGAACACGATGCGCTTTTATGGTGGTGCCCATGGCTTTAAAAGGAATCGGACGAGAAAATGAGAAGGTATCTATCAATACTTTATGGAACCGACGCCACTCGACCAAATTTAATGGTGTGTCTTATCCGGTACAACGAGGGGCTGAGGCTTGTTACACTCCTGAAGGGCAAAAACAAATTCAGGAAAATATTAATTACTATTTAGAAAATGCACGGATCATACGCGCGGGGCTTGAGAAATTAAAAATGGACGTTTACGGTGGTGTTAATGCGCCCTATATTTGGCTCAAAACGCCGGGTGGCATCGATTCTTGGAAATTCTTTGATAAACTTTTGAATGAAGCTCACATTGTGGGAACGCCCGGGTCGGGCTTTGGCCCGACAGGCGAAGGATATTTCCGTCTTTCGGCATTTGCCCTGCGGGAAAATGTCACTGAGGCAGTTGAGAGGATTCACTCAAGATTAAAACTTTAATTTTTCACCATTAATTATCCCTTACCATTTCCCACACCTTACGAACTGCATGCTTTTTTGCAGGCCAAGGTTCCGCTGATTCTTTCATTTTTGCGCGAGTGAAGGCCGCGCCAAATAATAAAATGAGTGATGAATAATAAATCCACATCAGTAATAGGACTGATGCCCCTGCCGCACCCCAAATTTGTGTGACGTCGCTAAGCGAAAGATAAAAGGCGATGCCGTTCTTGCCAATCCACAGAAAAAAACCGGTGATCAATGCCCCTTGCCAAGCCCGTTTCCAAGGGATGATAACATCTGGCAATAATTTTAAGACCAAGGTCCATAGGAATGCGAAAGCCAAGAGAAATAATAGATTGTTTCCGATAGAGATCAGAATGGGTGTGCTCGACAATAGCGGAGGAAGCAGGTCTCGCAAAGCGCTCAATGCCGTTGATGCTATCATTAGTAAAATAATTCCAAGCCCTAAACCCGCTACTACCAATAGTGCAAGACCTCGGATCAAAAAAAAATTTAATATCTGGTTCCAATCCGGGTCTGACTCTACCGACCAGAGTTTATTTAAAGAGTTCTTGAGTTGGGCGATAACCACCGTTGCACCGATTAGCATCACGGCTAATCCAACAATCAATCCCCAAAAATTCCCTGTTTCCCATGAGGCGTTGGCCAAAACATTATTGAGGGCACCGGCCACTCGTGGACCGATAAAATCATCAATATGCCGTAGGAAAACGGCATGAGCATTTTCATGGCCGAAGATATACCCACTCACGGAAACGCTGATTAATAACAAAGGCGCCATAGAAAAAATGGAATAAAAAGTTATGGCGGCGCTGTTTTCAAAAGGATCGATACCCCACCAGATAGCTGCGGCGCATTTTAAGTTTTTGAAAAATCGACGAATCATCTTACTTTACTTAGGAATGGCCCAATTCGATTTCTAATGAGCCCAGCAGCTCCTGGGCTTCTTCCAGGTGAGAGGCGGGAACCTGTATTTGCACGGGGCCGGTGATGAGATTGTATCCTGACCCCAGGCGCCCCATACCAAAGAGGTCTTGTACTCCTTCCCCCTTGACCAATAGTGGGATTTGGGCATCTTCAAATAAAGATTTAATAAAGGCGATTTGCCCCGAATCACCAGTTTGCACCACGGTTACCCAAGGGTCGTCCTCAGCTAATTTAGAAGGCCAAAGCCACAAAATCAGGGCGCCAAATGCGACGGCCAAAGCCGCGAGAAAGGTCAACATGGGTTTATCATGGCTAAAGTGGACAGAATTGGCAATCAGGAGTTACAGGGCAAAGATCCGAGGCAATCAAAATTTGCCCCTCGCAGCGGGGTGCGTTTAGAGAAAAAATCATAATGTGCAGGTTGCTAAAACTCTGTGACAGACCGTTAAAGAGAAAGCCTGTGGTACTCAATAGGGAATCAAGCTGATTGCCATCCCATAAAAAATCGCCCATTATCTCACCCGTAACCGAGATCCCTGGTACTCGACAATCTTGAAAATTCAGAGTTATGCCGGTTTCTGCCGCAAATGGCGATTCATTAAGACATTGAGTGTCGAAGAATTGGTTGAATT
>JAJFLL010000018.1 GCA_021772695.1 Deltaproteobacteria bacterium | reverse complement strand
TCCAGTTTGGGATGGAGTGACGGTGGCGGATCCCCTTGGTTGGATGGCCTTAGCGCCTATCTATCTCTAAGCCTGGGCGCCAAATTGGGTTACGGAATTTTGGGCAAGGGTTTTGCGAACCGGCAGGAGGATCCAAGCGCTAAAAGGTCTCAAGAGGCTCTACGCTGGAATGAGGAAATGGGAATCCCACTTCGGACCGAACGTGGTCTCATGAACTATTTCCCTCTGAGTGAAGCCTTACCGCAAAGGTTTCAATTTAATTGGCAAAAAGTGAATGGGAATACTTGGACCTTTTACCAGGGATCCAGGAGTTTCCATGGTGAATTTTCCAAATCCCCCAGTATGGCCAAAACAATTCCTCAAGATTCGCAAGGAGCAGGCTTTTTGGTGCCTGCGGTCCATGGCGCCTCGGGAGGTTTTGTGGAAGCTTGGCAGCGGTGGCGAGTCGTATTGCCGACCTTAAAAAAATTTACCGACGGACTTTCTAGTCGGTCGGTCGCCAAGGAATATGAATTATTGGAACGCTGGGACTTGGCACTTGAGCAAGGATTGCAACGCCGCGAATATTTCGATGAGTTAGAGAATTTTTTTGAAGATTACAAAAAACAATGCCTACGCCTGCTTACCCTGCCGCTAGATCTTAGTTTGGACGATGCAGCCGTGCCCATTATGGCCCAAGCCTACCATGCCAATGTGACACGAAACATCGTTCGAAATATTTTGGATAATCGCCTGCCCCCCGGCATTCATTTTTCTGTGAACCTGGAAAAATTTATTCAGGAAGTCGTCATTTTAGGCAAACAGCATTCCTTTGAAGAGGTTAAAGGAGTCTTTGAAAATCTAGCCTGGCACAGCCTGTGGGCCACCCCATTTGAGCAAGGTAGAGAACACTTCTTAGTGGGTGAGAGTGTCACCATGAGCGATTTATTGGAACAAACCCTTATGGGAATAGAGGGTTTCTTGGGTCTCTACGGGCCGGGTATCGCCGATACCTCCTCTATCAACAATTATTGGGTCACCGAACTTTGGCAGCATCCCCATGCCGAAACCATGGGAATCACCGGTTTTGATTTAATGGTTTCGCCTCCCTGGGGCGAGGCTCAAAGCGGACTCCAGTTTGAAATTATTCCGCGAGAGTGGCGCCTCTATGGTAGCCGCGCCGAATTTCCTCCCTTATGGCGTATCGGCATCCATTTTCGCGAGGAGGGGATTCGCATCGTCCAGATCCAAGGCCCACCTCGGGAAGGGCCTTGGTTAAAGCGATTGGACGGCATTGGGCAACTGGAACAAATGGCCTTTGGAGAAACCCGGGCCATCGATCTGCTTTTGGCTTACACTATTGCCTGGTCCCACGCCCAAGGTTACGATTTTGTGGAAGGGATCCGCGACTTAGATAGTCGGGCCCGCCGCGAAGGCGCGGTAAGTCAAAAAAAACAGACCTCAAGTTTTTATGACAGTTATTTTCGTCGTTTTGGCTTTCAACGTCCCACTCCAGAACATTCCAAATGGTTGTTGCCCTTGGCACCTCTAACTATCGAGAGAAAGTCCTTGCCACCAGTTGAAAATCTTCCAGGCGATCGCCGTACCGTGATTCAACGGGGGGAAATCAGTTTACCTCAATACCTGCGCGAAGTTTTGGTTCGCCCCGCAAGGGTCAAACGGGTAAAGGGAATGTCTACTTCCCAAGTATGGGATCATAGCCCTCCTGAAGCCGGGCATCCTGCGGTCGGGACCTTTTGGAATCTCTTTGGTCGGGCCAGCCAAAACTTTCGGCTTTCGTCATCTCAGCCATCACCCACCCCGGAAGCCCTTGGAGTACCCTTTGCCCTCCGGTGGAGGCAAAATATTAAAAATCCATAAAAATCATGAAGTTAACCAGATTTCCTTTCTTGGAAAACCTAGGAACTATTTTTTCGCCCTGCCGATAAGCTAGGAAATCTCATATTCGATTCGCGTCGACACTATACCAAGACCTTTGTCGTGGTGGGGCTTTCCATTGGGTTTTAAGCGGACAGCATAAACTTAGGGAGCTCCATGTCCGCGCCACCTCGGTTACAACCTACCGTTCCTGCTCTTCATGTAAAAACTCCTGCGAGTTCTCGAAAGGTACTCGAAGAAATCTTTCCCGAAGGTCCGTCACAAGAATGGGCCTCTTCTTATGAGGCCCTGGCGGGCGAGCCGCACGCGGACCTGTTTCACCAAGACCTCTTAGCCCTAGGTCGCGACTTGGAAGATCAAGATTTCTTGGGACCGGCCGTAAAGATCTACCAATACCTGGTGCAACATTTTCCCGAAGGTGAGCTGGGAAAAAGCGCAGCTCTCCAGTTCTCAGGTTTGCTCGGTACGGGGAATGCGGGATCTCGTCTGGAATTTCAATCCAAGCGATTTTTATCAGCGGCCACCGATTGGAAGATGATCGTGCCCATGATCGCCGCTTCGAGCGTGTACCAATGGGGCGGCCGTGCGGTCTGGACTTCCCTGACCCGGTCGGGTTCCGGTGCGTGGTGGAGCCAAGGCATGGGCGCGAAAGCCCTGTCGAGCGGGGCAGGATTTTTGGCGGAGACCACCGTTTTCAGTTTAGGATCCCGCAGCTTACATCAGGCAACGGGAGCCAAAGTCTCTTGGGATCTG
>JAJFLL010000170.1 GCA_021772695.1 Deltaproteobacteria bacterium | reverse complement strand
CTCGATCAATTCGTATTCTTTGGCCCAATCCAAACCTTTGGGATTCATTTCTAATTCTCTCACCGCTTCCATTAATTTATACCGAGCCTGACTCACCTTTGCGGAACGATCACCCTCTTGACCACGAAAATTATTGGCCAGATCCGCGTAGAGCCCCTGCACGGTTTCATTGAGATGATCGCGATAGTTTTCTTCCCGGGTGATGAGCCGTTCCATGGTGATTTTCGCCTTGGGCCCTAAATGAGGCAAGAGCTCGGCCAAATTATATAAGCCAACTTCGCCGCTATGATGGGTATTCATCTCACGAATCAGGGTTAAACTGCTCTCGCTCATGCCTTCGATATGTCTTAAGGTTTGGTAATGGCCCGAACGCTTAGGTCTTACGATATTTGGCGATATACTCATTTGCATTTCAATTAAATCACCGAGTTTTTTGCCGGAGTAATTTTTTCCTTCCACGTTGGAGTGGGGAAGGAACTTTACATCTAATTTTAAATTTTCCGGGCCCAATTGGTTTTGAATATCGAAGAGCAATTCCTCCACCGGAACGACCTTTTGATAGGCCAATTTTTGGGCCTGAGATAAATCCAAGTAATCTTTGGTGCCCACCGCTATGTCTTCATGAACACGAACCTGGGTTTTGGCTTCACCACCACCGGCACTTCCCATCTCGGCGGTACGAAACATGTGTTGTAGGCCGAATCCTTCCTGAGTGGCGGTGGCCTTGGCACGACCTGCAGGAGTGCCAACACCGGCACCTGCCTGGGCTAGAGCCAACCTAGGTCCTTGGGCGGATCCTAATGGCCCGACCACAAACTGTTCTGCGGAATTCCACAAGCTATGGAGTCCTCCCAAGGTATCTTCAGAAAATTGTTTGAAGCCGTAGCTTTCAACCTCTCCTAGGGGAGTCGCTTTGGCAGGTTGGCGTAATAAGGAATCCACCGCTTGCGCCAAAGGTGAGGTTTCTTGGCTGTGCAAAACCGATTCGGCCATGGCCTGGGCTCGTTCGGGATGAAATCCCAAATCTAAGGCTTGATCACGAATGATTAGGGCGTGATCTTGCTTGGCCATGCCTTCCGCCTCCCATGCCATGGTTCGGGGCATGAAGGCGCGCAGCGTTCCCGTTGCCCCATGACCACCCAACTGTCGCAAGAAAGATGCGGCGAAGTTTTCACGAATATCGCCTTGATTGGCGGGATCGGCCATGAAGGTACCCAACAGAGTTTGGGTGCCCAACATACCGCTGAAATCTAAGGCCGCTTTACCTCGAGCCGCCCAGACCCGACCTTCGGCACGGGCCAGCTGTTGGGCAGAGGCATCCACACCGATCTCTTGGGCATAACGGCCCCAAATCTTGCCGCCGCCGTGGAAGGCAGTACTCATCACCAAGTTAAACCCGAGATTTTTCATGTGGGCCTCACTGGTATAGAGTCCCATCTGTAATTCTTGAACCGCACCCTCCACCAACACACCACTGGTAAAGGTAGTTCCCCGAACGGCCATGCGACCAATTCGAGAGGCACTAGCGGTACGGGTCGCCCAGCGGCTGCTGGCGATGGCACCGCGCAAGGCCGCTCCAGCACCCATGGTCACCGGCAAGGTAACGGCGGTAATGACCACTTCATCCAACACAGCGTCCCAGGTGGCATCAGAAAAATTCCAAAACTCCCCCGTGGGGTCCTTCATATCTTTGAAATCGGTCCAAGCTGCGGCAGCGATAGGGTTATCAAAACCTTGGCGTTGAAAGCGGGCGTCTAAAATCTTATAGGCCTCGCTATTGGTACCCATGGCGATGCGGGCATCAGTGGCTTCACTCACCAATTGATTCATTTGATCTCGGGTGGGCCAACCTTGAGGATAGCGATTTTTGAATTGTAAGGGGTCTTGTTCCTTGAGAGCCTCTAAACGTTCCACAATTCCTTCCTTGATTTTATATTGGGTAAAACCATTCAAAGAGTCATTGCGAATTCGCGTTAATTTCTCTTGGGGAATTTGGCTGCGAGCTTGTTCCAGCTCTTGGGCAAACAGGCCGGAAAAAATTTCTCCTGAAATCTCGTAACTGCCATCGCGGGCACGAAGTCCTTGAGCTGCCTCTAACAAGGCTTCGTTTCTGGCCTCAAGAGTCATGCGCTGTTCGAGCTGAGCGCCGGTCTCTAAATCTAAGAGCAATTTAAACTGGGGATCCATCAAATCCATGGAGTGGTAATAAAATTCTAACTTCGACAGCGGCGGCAATTGGGGGTTGGACCAATTGTAATAGGGGATCTGGGGAATCTCTAGTTTTTCACGCTGCCTAGACGCCTCACCGATGAGCCGTTGCAAGGCCTCTTCAAGGGTAACGGCTTCACCGTTTTCCACATAAGACCTCAGTTTTTTTACCAGACTGATATTCATGTCCGCATGGATTTCATAGGCGGGTTTTTTAAAGAGGTGACTGCCACGCTGGGATTCCAAGACCTCATTACGGGCCTGCAATTGGTCGAGGTGGGCCATGGTAAAGGCTCGCAGTTGGTTTTCAGCTTCCGATTTTAAGGCCTGCTCCATAGGGTCTTGGCTCTTGTGGGCCATGCGCCGCAACTGTCTCAAATGTACTTTTGCCGCCTCAACCCGACCATCCATCATATCTAATTTGGACTGATAGAAAAGGCGCTCAACTGGGCTCTCACTCCCCTCGGCCTTGTCTCGAATCTTGCCTGCCACTCCTGCTTGTTGCAATTGTTCGAGCACCTGGGTTCGCTCTTTCCCGGATAAATTTTCAAAGGCCGGGGTAAATTCCAAAATAAAGCCCTGGTCTTGACTAGGAGTCAGGGTCACAAATTTGTTGAGCTGAGGAAAATATTGCAGATCTCGCGGTGACAAAGTTCCGATGCTGGCTTGCTCTTTCGCTTGATCCTGAATGACCTTCGGCATGACTTCTTGGGTGAGTTCCTTGAGGTAGGTCTCTAGGCCCGAAGCCACTTCCTCTCGGCCCAAGGCCTCATTCACCAATACCGCTTCGGCCACGAAGGCGGCTTCTTGTTTCCGGTGGCCGGTATCTTGGGCGTAGAAGGCCTGGAATTCTAAATCGTCGGCCAATTGACTTAATTCGTGATCATAAAGCCTTTGGGCCGTCTTGGCCTTCATGTCCATACCCTGCGCCGCCCAAAACCGGTCCATGCGCGCGCCTTGGTAATCGCGTAGTTGGTGTTTGGCATCTGCCTTGAGACCTAAAATTTTAGATTTGAGTGGAGATACCACTAGGGTGTTTTGATCGGCATCATCCAATTCGATGATGGCCTTTTGGTATTGCTCAGTAGCTCCGGAAGAATCCCCTTGGGCCTCTAATATTTGGGCCGAGGCTATTCTCCATTGGGCCCGAAAAATTTTTACTTTGGGATTATTTTCGCCCTTCACATGCACTTGGGCCAATAAATCGATTTGTCCCTGGGCAATGGTTAGAGCCTTTCCGGCCTGAGTCAGGTCTCGGGCATTTGCAAGCTCGCCTACTTGAATCAAGAGCTGATCCACGCGGGATTCGGTTTGGGAGATTTGTTTTTGGGAATAGGCTTTCAGATCTTGCGGTAGTTTGGCCACTTGAGAAAAAAAGCGACTGGCCCCTTTGACGGCTTGCTGAGAAAACTTGGGTAAACTTCGCAATAAGGTGACGGTTGGGGAAGCTTCCGACGGGGCGGCCTTGCTACCGGTCTCAGGTATAGCCTTAGCGACGGACGGTTCTTTAGTGTCCTGACTCTGAACCTGTCGCAATCCTTCGGCAATAAGTGTGGAAATAAGCATTCCCATAGCGATCCTCCAGCCTTAATAAAAAGCAAGGCCTGTGCCATGAGGTTCTATTCTGGAGATAGCTTCAACTGATTGTTTTTACGTATTTTTTTTAATCTACCTTGCCTGGCTCCTGCGGAGGGCACTCCTTGGAGTTCACATTTTTTCCTAATTATTTGGCCTTAGCGAGGTGTGGAAACCGGGTAGAAACCGGCTGGCCTCAGCTATCCTTTAATCCATCATTCGAACTCAGACCGACGGAACTTAGGTCCGGGTCACCGGTGCTCCTTGCTAAAATTTAAAAAAAACCCATAAAAAGGCCGGCCTGCAGGGCGCGCCAGGATTGGCATGTTTTGTGCTTTGTCGCTGTTTCATGAAACATGTTTTTTGGATAATTTTTTTCACTTGCGTCGCGCTTTTCTACCGGACCCCACTGGCGCCAGCTCAAGAAGCGCAAACCCTACTTCGTTTGAGCCACCTGCCACCGGTGGAAAAACTGGAATCGGCCGCCCTGGAACGCGCGGGCCTCGACCCCCAAGACGTTGACAATTGGCAACGCGGAATAAAATGGGCCGCCGCCCTGCCCCAAGTGCAAGTCGGTTGGGAATCGAGCTTCGTTAATCAAAATACCACCATCATTCAAGACAGTCTTTCGGTAACTTCTTCGGGAATCACGGTGGGCCCCGAATCCAATCGCATCGATGCGGACTTGGGCAATAACCGGGATTTTGAGGTCAAGGCCGTGTGGGCCTTGAATGAACTTTTATTCAATCGGGACCAGCTTTACATCAGCCGTGAGGCCAGAGATTTATATATCATTCGCAGCAAATTGATTTCGGAATTGCATGACCACTACTACGAACTCAAGTCCCTGTGGCTGGCTGGCAGAATGGACCCCTCGCAAAGCAAAACTCCCCTATGGGTGCTGCAGGTCGAACGAAAAATCACCCAATTGAACAGCATGTCCGGCGGCGAGTTTAAAAATTTAATCGTTAACGCATCCCAGTAAGGAGATCCCCATGAAAGCCAAGATAACCTCTGTCATTTCGGTGACATTGTGCCTGATTATATCGAACGCCTGTGTGGCACCCGAGCCCGAGAATTTTAAGTCCCTTCACTTAAGCCAACCCAAGGTATTGCAGATAGCTCCTCCTCCGGATTCCATATTAAACACTCCCATTCAAATTTCATTGAATTTTTCACAACGCCTCGACATCGAAACCATCGATGAGCATTCAATTGTATTAATTTCCGAATCTACCCTGGACCCTTTCTTCCATGATTTTTCCGAATTGATGGATGATATCCTCGATGAAAAAATCGAGCTGGTCCCACTGCGTTTTGAATTATTGGGCGATGAGCAATCCCTGACCATTCGATCCGAGCTTTTACCCACAGATGGCATCTATTTTTTGGTGGTCACTCCCCTACTTAAATCAGTGGATGGCGTGCCCTTCAATCAAAAACCCGGTTCGGGGCCGGAACCTTTCCTGGCCCGCTACGGTTTTGGCCAATCCATTTCCTTGAATCCCGAGGGCAATGGCTTGGATGGCCTGAATCCGCCCACCATCGAACGACCAGATTTTCTTCTTATCAATGAAGTCCTCTACGACGGCAAGGCAAGTGAAACGGATGGTGAAGTTTTCATTGAGATATATGGCACCCCCGGCACCAATATTTCTAATTTTGAAATTCAATTACTTAACGGCAGCAACGGCACCATCACCGACCGCATTGTTTTTGAGGAAGGCACATTGCTTCCCGATGACGGTATCTTTGTCATCGCCGACCTGCGCACCCATTCCACCACGGAAACCCGAATCGCACCGTTCCATTATTTGGATCAATTCGACCCCCAAAATGGTCCCGATGCATTAATGCTGCGAGATGACTTTGGTGAGATATGGGACGCTCTATGGTATGGAACAGGTGCCGTCGCCCTCACCCCTGAAGGTGACCCCCTCGGTGAAGGCCAACCGGCCTTGGATGCCCTAGCCGGCCAAAGCCTTTCACGAAGCGAAGGTGTCGATACAAATGAAAACGCACAAGACTTTAAGGTATTAGAAATGCCTAGCCCCGGCATTTTATAATTTTAAGATAAAACTAAATTTGGGAAACACTTCTAGAAATTTCTTCCAGGTGGGGCACCATGAGTTCCAATGCCTTGGTGCGGTGAGAAAGCTTATTTTTTTCACTTAATTCTAATTGTGCCAAGGTGCGATTTCGCTCGGGTAACCAAAAAATGGGATCGTAGCCAAAGCCCTGATTGCCCTGGGCCGTAGTGGCAATCTCGCCTTTCATTTCACCCAAGGTTTGAAAAGATTTTCCCGAAGGATGGTACAGAACCATATAGCAACAAAATCGGGCTTCACGTTGGTTCGCAGCCACATGGTCCATTTCTCGCAATACCTTTTCCCAATTGTCCCGGTAGGTAGCACCCGGACCCGCAAATCGCGCGGATAGCACACCCGGCGCTCCCTGCAGCGCTTGTATCTCTAAACCGCTGTCGTCGGCCAGGGCCCAGGTTTGACAAAAATCTCCCACTACTTTGGCTTTATCCTTGGCGTTTTCTAAATAAGTGGAAAAGGGTTCCGATGATTCAGGACAACCCGGAAATTGTTCCACAGACAATACTTCAAAAGGTAGGCCGGAAATCATGGCACTGATCTCATTAATTTTTCCTGAATTGCGCGTCGCCAAGACCAATGGAATTTTATTTTTCATGATAATATTTTCTTCTGTGCGGCGAGTAATTCTTCGATACCAGTGCTCGCAGTTTGAAGTAGTTGCTGGGACTGGCCCATGCTGAATGGATTCGACTCTGCGGTTCCCTGAATTTCTACAAAATGGCCGTTCCCGATCATGACCACATTCATATCGACCTCGGCCTTTGAATCTTCTTCATAGGCCAAATCCAAAAGTACCCGTTGCTTTAATATGCCCACACTGACCGCAGCCACCTGATCCTTTAATGGAAATTCTTTGATCTGACCTTTTTCCATTAGATTGTTGCACGCCAAATGCAGGGCCACGTAGGCACCGGTTATGGCCGCACAGCGGGTGCCACCATCGGCCTGCAGTACCTCACAATCCAGGGCAATAGTCCTTGGACCCAATTTTTGATAATCCACCACTGACCGAAGCGCCCGACCGATGAGCCGACTAATTTCTTGAGTACGACCGCTCACCTTCCCTTTGACCGATTCTCGATTCGATCGAGTATGGGTGGCACGAGGGATCATGGCGTATTCGGCGGTCACCCATCCCAGCCCTTGAGATTTTCTCCATTCCGGCAAGTCCTCACTACAGCTGGCTAAACATAATACGCGAGTATGTCCCATATCAATTTGACAGGAACCTTCGGCATAGCGATTCACTGATGTATGAATGGTTACTGGGCGTAATTGGTTGGGGCTACGCCCGTCGAATCGTTGCTTTGTGTTTTTTTCAACCATAATATTTTTTCCAAATAGGGATTTCCTTGCTCGGAAAACCTTTTTTCAAAACCTTTTGCCAAAATGCCTAATTTATGGAACAGCTCCTTCAATAGACTCGCTTTATCTTCACGGGCAAGATCTTGACTAAGCAGTGTCTTTTCCAAAGCCCTAACCCGGAAACGGTCCATACCCCAGAATTTTTTAGACAATTGGTCCGAATGCCCCCCACGTTTGACAATAAGTGGTTCTCGAAGTGTAAAGATAGGCGATTTTAGTGAAACCCTCAGCCACAACTCGTAATCTTCACAGGCTGGAAACGACTCATCAAAACCACCCACCTCCCAAAAAAAGGAACGCTTCATCATGACAGCCGACGGACTCACGACGCATAGGGGTAAACATGCTAAGAAGGCAGGCCCGGACGGCTTGGCATGGCGATTCTTGGCGTTGACACGAACTCCATTGCGGTACCAGATCTCTTCGGTTTGAAGAATTTTGACCTCAGCATTTTTTGTAATAAAGTCGCCCTGCCGTTCAAGCTTTTGCGATAGCCAATAATCGTCGGAATCCAAAAAGGCTATCCAAGTCGATTTGGCATGTTGTACCCCAAAATTTCTAGCCGCAGCTGGTCCCCGGTTCACTTGTCTAAGGACCGTCAGGTTTTTTTGGGTTTGCAACCAATCAAAAGTTTCATCGGTGGAACCATCGTCAACCACGATAATTTCAACAGGAGAAATTGTCTGCTGATAAACTGAAGCCAATGCTTCCTTGAGCAAAGCAAGGCGGTTAAAGGTAGGAATAACAACGGTAACGTCGATCATACTCATGACCGATCATTAAAACTCTGGGGGTGGGCCAAGATCGGGAACAAATTCACCATATTTTTCTTCTAGTTCCTCAAATCGAGTATACTCGTTAAAAAATCTCAGCTTCACGACACCGATGGGCCCGTTTCTTTGTTTGCCCAAGATGATTTCAGCAACTCCCTGATCAGGCGTATCTTTATTATAAACCTCGTCCCGATAAATAAAGGAAATGAGGTCGGCATCTTGCTCAATGGCACCAGATTCGCGTAGATCGGCCAATTGAGGCCTTTTATCGGTACGACTTTCTACTCCACGATTTAGCTGACTCAAAGCAACCACGGGTACATTGAGCTCCTTGGCCAAGGCCTTTAAGGAACGACTAATATCGGAAATTTCCCGTTCTCGACTTTCACTGACATCACTTCGCATCAGTTGCAAATAATCG
>JAJFLL010000169.1 GCA_021772695.1 Deltaproteobacteria bacterium | reverse complement strand
CCGAACTGAAGATTACCGTCTCCGGTAACCAAACTCCCCATGTCAAGGGCTGGTAAGGTTCTGCGCGTTGCATCGAATTAAACCACATGCTCCACCGCTTGTGCGGGCCCCCGTCAATTCCTTTGAGTTTTAACCTTGCGGCCGTACTCCCCAGGCGGTCGGCTTAATGCGTTAGCGTCGACACCGAACAGCTTGCTGCCCAGCGTCTAGCCGACATCGTTTACGGCGTGGACTACCAGGGTATCTAATCCTGTTTGCTCCCCACGCTTTCGCGCCTCAGCGTCAGATACGGTCCAGGTCGCCGCCTTCGCCACCGGTGTTCTTCCCAATATCTACGAATTTCACCTCTACACTGGGAATTCCACGACCCTCTCCCGTCCTCAAGACCATCAGTATCAAAGGCAATTCCGAGGTTGAGCCCCGGGATTTCACCACTGACTAAACAGTCCGCCTACACGCCCTTTACGCCCAGTAATTCCGAACAACGCTTGCACCCTCCGTATTACCGCGGCTGCTGGCACGGAGTTAGCCGGTGCTTCCTTTAGAGGTACCGTCAGCACCCGATGATATTAGCATCGGATGGATTCGTCCCTCTCGACAGAGCTTTACAACCCGAAGGCCGTCATCACTCACGCGGCGTTGCTGCGTCAGGGTTTCCCCCATTGCGCAATATTCCCCACTGCTGCCTCCCGTAGGAGTCTGGACCGTGTTTCAGTTCCAGTGTGGCTGATCATCCTCTCAGATCAGCTAACCATCGTAGCCTTGGTGAGCCGTTACCTCGCCAACAAGCTAATGGTGCGCAGGCCCATCCCTTAGTGATAGCTTCCATGGAGAGGCCACCTTTTACCACTACACCCGTAGGAGCTGTGGTCTTATCTGGTATTAGCCCACCTTTCGGCAGGTTGTCCCAATCTTAGGGGTAGGTTACCTACGTGTTACTCACCCGTTCGCCGCTGTACTCATTCCCGAAGGAACTTTCTCGCTCGACTTGCATGTGTTAGGCACGCCGCCAGCGTTCGTTCTGAGCCAGAATCAAACTCTCCAGTTTAAGATCTGGAGGGAACCCTTCAGCCGAAGCCGAAGAGCCCCAAAAGGTTTTGGTATTCAAGGACTCGCACGATTTTAGTCGGCTATTCAGTTATCAAAGACCAAAAAATCTTAGTATTTCAGGCACAAACCTGAAGGCTCCCCCGAACCCTAGGTTTGGGGGAGCGGACCTTTATAGCTAAAACCCCTGATTGTCAAGAGTGAAAGACAGATTGTTTCTTAAAGAAAATCCACTACTTGTGGATATCTTTCTTTAGATGCCAATGGGTGCAAGCTAGGGTGCGACCGTATATCCTAATCGCCTGGCTAAAAAAGTCAACACCTAGCTATAAGAAAAACTCTCTTTCCGACTGCCCAAGGTATTTCCCGAATGTCATGATCTAATTTGGATTATCGGTGGCCCCTTCATGAAGTTGATACCCCTCCCCTGCGGATTCTACAATAAGGGTTTTTCTGCCACCGGCGGGTATCGCGAGAGAATTCATCTGAATGGGAGGCACCGTATCAACTTCTAGCCGGTAATCTCCGGTACGAATAAAAAATGGACGATCACTCAAAGGTTGGTTCACCACTGGAGAATTTTTAAAATCAAATAAAGTGAAATTAACTTGGGCTGCATCCCGAATTGCAGAAATCAAATCTTCCGGTCGCCTCACCACATAGCTTCTTCCCCCCGTTACTTCTGCCAACCTTTTCAAAAGCGATTGTTCAGTAGGAGACACGGTTGCAAAATAAATCACATGAAGTCGCGCCTTAATTTTTTCTTTAGCAAATTTTTGCGCAATGGCAATGGGATCACCCCCACAACGATCCCACCCATCAGTAATTAATAATCCCATGCGCGACCCCTTGGCCTTTTGAAAATCTTTTCCCATTTGCTCAAGGGCGTACGCCAAATTGGAAGAACCATTGGCATTAATACCGGGCAACATTTCACGGGGATTCTTTAGTAGTAATGTGTCTTGGCATCCTTTTTGAGCTGGATTGGACCCGACCCCATAAACTCGGGTCAATAGACGTACGTTTTGCGGTATCGATTCCATCACCTCATTCAGCGCAGTCTTGGCAAAGTCTAATTTAAAAATCGGGCCTAAAGGTTCTTTCATACTTACGGAAGCATCAATGAGGATTTCAACATTTTCGGGAAAGAGATTTCCCGTGGGGCTTTGAGCAAGATCAGCCTGAATCACTACTTCACCTTGCGATAGCTGAACTTGTACCGCATCGGTGGTTACTGCTCCGGATTCCAGCTGAGCTCTAGCTTGCAGGAAGTATTTTCCTGCCGGGAAACTATGGTTGGACCATAAAAAACGATGAGGGGCTTGAGTACTCTCTCCGATCCACTTCCCATCTACATAATAGTCCACTTTCTGAATTTGCTCTAATAAACCACCCCCGACCTCGGCTTCAATTTCTGCCACATTGGATAGAAATTCCCCATTGCTCGGTCGAATCATTTTCACCATAGGCACCGAGCTGTTGACTTGAACCTTCACTTCAACAGCTTCGGATTTTCCATCAGTATAAAATTGCACTCCTTGAAAAGAGTGTTCTCCTGGCGTCAATAAACTCGTGTCTAATGGAATTAAAAATGGATCGGTGGTGGATCGACCTGTAGGAAGACCATCTACATATAGTTCGATAGCAGCCGTTTGTTGACCCGAGCCACGGGCAGGCGAAAAAAGTACGTTAATATTTCCTGAAACAGAGTCTTGGTCCAAAGGTTTGATGAATTGTAAAGATCGACGAGTGACATACTGCGCTTCGAAGCTTTCGCTGACTAAATCTCCCGCTTCGGTAGTCAACAATATGGAAAATTGATGCATCCCTGGTTTGATTTTTTGCCCTACTAACTCGATCTCTTGTTGAAATATTTTTGGATCCAAATCGATAACAGCATTATTATCAATCTTGAGTTGTATGGATAAAATTTCTTCAGGATTGGCAGCCTCAATATCAAAACTTAATTTTCCAGCGGTTAACTCAACTTGGTCCTGACTATTTCTTGTCAGGCGAATTTTTGGCAATGGCGGTAGTTGCGGAAACTCTAAAAGATAGTCTCCTAAAGACTCTGCAGCGGAGGAAAGGACTTGAAATCCCAGACCAGCCGGGGAGGCTGCTTCATAAAGGGCAGTGTCGGACTCACCGACTTTTCCCAAAACGACAAAACTCAAGCCAACCTTACCCTTGGTGGCCTGAGCCACCCAGTCCTGTCGATTAGCAGCAGGAGGTAATTTAGCAACCTCGGTAATATAGATTATTTGCTTTAAGCCACGTTGAGAGGCAAGACTTTTAAAAGATTGTGTCAGGGCATCGGCTGGGGAAGGGCCCTCAGGATTTAATATTTCGGAAATTATCTTAGGCCACTTGCTTTTATTTTCAGAATTAATGATTTTAGACCCGCTAGGTATCATTAAATATACTCGATCAATTCCATCTAACTGGTCGCCGAGATGCATCAATGCACTAAATAAGGATTGGCGCACTTCAGTTTTAACTAGGGATGGCACGTCTACCACCACCCCGAGATGACGAGGCAATCCCAATCGACTTTTTTCTAAATTGAGTTTTCCACCCTTAATTAGCTTTTCGCCACGTACTAAAAATAAATACTTGCTGAGGTTAGGGTTTACGAAACTTCTACCTTCAACATTTCGGACCATCAAATAGCTTTGTTTGGATTTATTTTTCGAAGTTGGAATACCAGCAGCAAGTGTCAATTGAAACCGATTGTCACTACCTAACTCTGGCTTATCTTGGGAAACTATAACCCGAACTGCTGATTGCGCAGAATCTACAAGAGTCGTACCCAGAAAATTTTCACCGGAAACTTTTTGAATGAGGGGGACATTCCAACCTTGTCTTGCCAAAAGCTTTGTTGAGGTCATGGGTCCGACAAATCAGATTAACAACAATGGCAATATGGGGCCGCGAAACAAGGTTTTTCCGTCTTTACGCCACCCAAAAAACGCAATAAGGACGGCCACCCCTAATAGGGGAAAGGCCCAACTCATGGCCACCACAGCAGGACGCAGGGCTAATGGTAGACCTCCCAACCAATTGGGACCCCATAGACTGCCTTCAAGACTTTGGTTTTGAATCAGGCTTAATACCCACGCTAAAATCCAGGCAACCACTCCGACCATGGCTAATAGCTTGGCAATTAAAGAAACTTGTTTGGAACGGAGAATAAAAAACCCCACACCCAAACTCGCAAGGATTGCAAAAGGACCGTAAAGGTCCTCCAAGCTGAAATTTAAAAAGTAAGGTGTCGCAGCGGTAGGAAGATAAAACCCGGCATAGGCCACGTACGAAAACCAAGATGCTAAGACCCAGAGAAAAGCTTGCGAACTGTCCCAACGCCTTAATAGAGCGCCCAACAACACTAATCCAGAGAACCCAGCAGTTAAGATGGCTGGAAGCCTTAAGGCACCACCTGTTCTTAAAGCCTCGAGTAAGCCTGCCAAAAGTAGGATCCAAACCACTAGGGACAAGAAAAACGACCCCCATGAAAAATGAACCGCATGGTGGCGAGCTACAGGGTGCAATGGTTCTTGAACGGCCGGTGCAATCGGTTTCGGAGATTTTTCCGTACTTTTCCCTTGAGTAGGTTTGATCTCAGGTACTTGCTCTGGTTCAGTGACTGGCTTCACAACCTCTTCTTGGACATGAGAACCAGTATCTTCCTCATCACCAAACCCTTGGGTGTCATGAAGATCAGAATCTTCATCGGGAGGTGGAACTCGAATCATGACGGTTTCATCGAGGCCGGGGTCTTCCTTTTCATCCTCTAAATCAAAATTCCGCAGGTCTACATCAAGTACCGTTTTATCAAGATCTTCTTCGGTAATCTTTGGTTTGGACCCCTTGGGGGGTTTGTTTTTATCGTCTTGGGCCACTTTGCCCCTCTCCTTATGAATTTTTCCCTATTTTAACTAGTGGGATAAAAATACAAAGCATAATCTTTACAAATACTTATTCCCCCTGCTACCCTACCCCTTACAGAACGCTCCACTACATGAGATCGTTGGCACACTCAGAATGGTTTTCAAGTTATGTGTTTGACGTTAAAATTTTGCTTTGTCTAGAATTCAAGAAATAAGATAGGTTACGCGCCCCTTTGATATAAGGAGATCCTATGGCATCCCCGGCGAAAGACAACAAAACGACTCCAGAAGCCAATTCCCCCTATGGCATTGATAAAGAGCTTTATGAAGCCTCTACCAAGGTAAAAAACCATATGGAGTTGGTGAATAAGCGCTTGGAAAAAATGGAGGAACACCGAAGCCAGGTCTCTGAGGCCGTCTATTTTAAGGTAAAAACGGACTATGAAACCCAGCTTGAAGAAATCCAACAGGAGTTCTCTCACAAATGCCTTGAAATCGAAGGAGAATTACAAAAATTATACGAGGCGCGCTCCGAACAAGAATCGCAATTAGCACACCATGAAGAAATCTTGGAGGAGGCCAAATTCCGCCATTCCCTTGGGGAATACACCGATAAAAAGTACAAGGAAATCGAATCCACCCAAAACAAAGAAATAAAGAATTTCAAGGACTTACTTGAAATAATTAAAGGAACGACAGAGCAGTACGAAGGCATTCTCGGTCATGAATTTAAACCAGGTGCCGTGGCCAAAATAACCAAGGCCAAAACCGAACCAGAACCAGAACCAGAACCAGAACCAGAACCCATCGACGATGCCGATGTGGATCAGGTGATCGGCACCATTGCCTTGGAGGAACATAGCTCCACGGATTTTAAA
>JAJFLL010000168.1 GCA_021772695.1 Deltaproteobacteria bacterium | reverse complement strand
CCTTGAGGTTGAGATTATCGCCATAGGCCTCGAGCGGGTCCTTTTTGGTTTCACCAGAGCCTTCGTCTAAGGGCAGGTTTTCTTCCTCGGTGGAGTCTCCGGGCAGTTTTGAGATACCGTGAGAGATAAAACTCACTACATCTAAACGAGAGATCCCTTGTTTTTGCAGGAAGTAAACTGCGTGGGAATCCTTTTCGCTGAAGATAGCGACGAGTACGTTCGCCGGTGTGACTTCCCGTTTACCCGCCGATTGTACGTGAAAGAGCGCCCGTTGTAAAATTCGCTGCACGCCCATAGAGGTTTGAATTTCACTTTCCTCATCTTCCGATTGGGCGTCGAGGGTTTGCAATTGGTCATCGAAAAAATGATCGAGATCTTTGAGGATTGCCTGAATGGATCCGCCGCAGGCATGAACGATGCGAATAATCTCACCATTCTGCAATAGGGCAAATAGCAAATGCTCTAAGGTGAGATATCCATGATTGCGGGAACGGGCCGAACTGTAGGCGTCATTAAGACACAGTTGCAATTCCTTACTAATCATGATGCCTCCTCAAGGCTGCATTGGAGTGGATAATCATTTTTTCGTGAATATTGAGTTACTTGGGCAATTTTGGTTTCTGCGATTTCAAAGGGGTAAAGTCCACATACTCCTGCTCCTTTATGATGCACATGCAGCATTATCTGGGTCGCCTCATCAGAAGATTTCTGGAAAAATTTCTGTAACACATGCACGACGAACTCCATGGTGGTGTAATCATCATTGAGCATAATCACCTTGAACATGGATGGCCGCTTGACCTTGGGTTGAGTCTCGGTGGCCGTATCCGTATCGGTATTAGACTCGGATGGGGTCTGAGAGGGCCACGGCTCTCCTTTTTCAGGCATGCTCAATTCCTCACTACTAAAGCTATTATATAACTAGTGCCGACCGGTGTTCAAAGCAAGGTCTAGGGAATTTTTTATAAAGCGGAAAGATTTTTTCTAGAAAGGGTCTTCAGTTTTCCTCAAAGCCCCTAAGGAATCGTTCCTTAATCCAGCCCTTTGCGCCAACCCATGGGAGGAACCATCAGGGATGATTATTAAAAAAACGCTATATTTCAAATAGTTATATAATTTTTTTCAAATATTTCTGTGGGAGTTCCTTGGGAGCCGTTTATACCTTCATGCCTTCCTTTCCCGGCCAATTGCACTGGACATTTTTTCTAAATTGTCCGCTGGTAAATCAATGATGGGAAAGTTTTGGGCCCTATTAAGCCTTTTGCCCTTTTTGGGGGCCTTTGGATTCATGGGCTATAAAATTTACCAAACCTTTAGCTTGGCAAGGCGCCTCCATTTACTTGCCACCGAGGGGTTCGCTGGTGTGGGAAAGGTATTGAAGAAGGATCATGACAATTATTCGGAATTCGGAAAGGTGGGGCCGCCATTTTCCCCAATCATTTACTACGAATTTAAAGATGCCCTGGGTCGCCTGCGCAAAGGCAAGGGCCCCATGCCCTATAAAAAAAATAATACCACCCAAGAAGGTGGCCCTATCGGAGTGCTCTACCTCATGAGAAAACCAAGGGTCAACCTGCCCCAGGCCGTGGTCGAGGAGTATTGGGAAAAACTTAATGATGGGGAGTAGTGGGTAGGGATTTGCCCTTGGGGCTTAGAATGTTTAGTCCGTCTAGGGCCAAAGTGATTTTATAAAAATGGCCCATGGCCTCAAGGGTATTCGGGGTCCAACGTTCCCGATGATAACCCGTCGGGGGAGTTTCCGGGTCAAAGGGTAATAAAATCATTGGAAAGGCCTGTTGTTCGATTAATTGGATCAAGCGCCCGTCGTCCCAAAGTCCCCGCGCACTCAAATTAGCCATAATGAAGGGGTGAAGGGCAGGGATACTGCCGCAATATCTTACTAAGGCCGGGTTTTCGCTGGGCACCATAATAGGTGCTTCGGGAAACAAACTACAAACTTCATTGAGTTGGGAGAGGCGTTTCGTTAATTTGACACTTTCCAAATAAAGCAGTCCCCCAGTCAGTAAATCGGCCATCAGTATTTGAAAAATTAATAAAAGCGCCCAAGGAGATTTCCAAATTTGAATCGGGCGCTGCTGCCTTTGGATTACCATCATCAGAGCCGGGCCCAGCCACAAGAGCAGAGAAAAACTCCATTCGATGAAGTATTGGTCGCCGGCTCCGGTGCGAGCCGTGGAGAATAGCCAAAGGCTCATCCCGATAAAATACCACCATGTGAGTTTACGCCTGCCGGAACTGGAATAAAATCCCAACACAAGTGCTGTAATAAAAAAAATGATCCAGGGTAAAAGGTAGGAACCCAATTGCAAAGCAAACTGTCTAAGAGAAAAGGTGCCTACCGTATAAGATAGTAAATGGCGCCAAGCTTCCGCTCCAAAATGTGCGTTTATCCAGAGCCCACCGAGTAGAGCCACCACTAAGATTCCCACCGTTACCAAGGGCAGGTCTCGGCGTCGGTATCGTAATAACCACAGCCAGGCCACCAAAGCGGGAACCACTTGAACCTGTTTGGCCCAACAGGCCAGTGCCAGGAGAATCCCGCTGACCAATAAGCTTGGACCACTTCGAGAGGTATAAATGAGATAGAGCCCTCCCAGACTCAAGGAGATGCCCAAAAATTCCAAATGAAATTGACCCAAAGAGTAAAGCACCGGATAGCTGCCGCCCAAAAACGATAGGAAGGTCAGGGCCGCCAGGGGCGAAAGGTTTTCGCGGCGCAGCCAACCATAGGCGAGACAAAGGGTCGTCAAAAAGGCCAAGACATTGATGAGACGTCCCCAAAATAAGGGTGTGTTTACCCAGTTGGATAATAGTTGAACTAGCACCAAGAAGAGGGGCGGATAATTAAGGACTCGGAAGGGTGGCTTCGAAATTGGAGAATAAAGAGTTCCTGTCTCCGACCAGTGGAAAAAATGGTCGAGTAATTCACCAGCTGTATAATCTAGATCTAAAGGGCTTAGAAAAAGAAAAACGGTCCATAAAATGGTTATGAGAATGAACCACAAGATTTGACTACGCACGATCACAGTCAAAGAAGGATTTTTTTTTATTTGATCTTGGAACAATGCCAATGCTTATCCCGGTAAGGTTTAGGAGTTGGAGTCTGGAATGAGACTTCTAAAGAAACCTCGCAAGTGTTTTTGTTTTTGCAATAGGATCATGGTTCGGGGGAAGATCAGCACGCAGGTTAGAGAGACCATGACTAATCCACACACACATACCCAGCCCACCGATTGAAGCCCTGGATTTGAGGTAAAGATTAAACCGCCAAAACCTACCATGGTGGTTAGATTAGAAACTAAAATTGCGGGCACCTCATTGCGAATGGCCGAATTCAAATCACCCTCTTCTTGAAACCGGTGATACAAATGAATAAAACTATCGATACCGGTCCCGATAATGATTGGAAACACCGCAATATTGAGCACATTTAGCCTGATGCCGAGCAGGTATAATGCCCCAAAAGTAAGTGCCAATGCGCCCAACAAGTGAATAAGAATTAACAAGGCACTGCCCTTGACCCGCATTTGCCAAAATAAAATAATAGGTAGGAAAATCAAAATCAGAAAAAATCCTCGTTTGGCTTCTTTAGAAATTAACGAAAGGATGTCGGCAGAAATAAAAGAGCCGTCGATGGGAATAAAAGAAACAGAAGTGTTTTCTTTCTGGCCTTGGATGCCCGCCATATAAGGTCCCATATCGTCAGAACCGCTACGGTGCACCGATGGGTAAACATAGATGGCAAACATTTCTTCAGATTTGGGTGAGATAAAATTGCGGGTTACCTCCTCGGGAAGGGTCTTTGCGGTAACGGGAGAACTATTCAGGGTTTCGGTGATGCTGGTAACAAACTGCTCTTTTTGGGAAGGGTTGATGTATTGTAATTGATTGTATTTGCCTTGGATCCTCTCTAACAGCTGTTGTTTTTCATCGACCTGTTCAGGAATAAACGAGGAAAGTCCGAGAATTTTATTAAATACCAATTTTTGTTCTGTATCTTTCGCGAGGTTTTGATCAAGTTCCCTG
>JAJFLL010000167.1 GCA_021772695.1 Deltaproteobacteria bacterium | reverse complement strand
TCAAATCAAGCGGCCGGCAGTTGGAGTCTTATCTCGGGGTACTGGAGGAGATTTTGCGCGTCGCTTGCAGGAAGTTTATCCCGATGCAAAGGGTTGGCGGTGGATAGGACATACCCGCAAGGTGCCGATTGATTTGGGTTTTGTGAAAATGTTGAGTTCAAAAGGTGCGAGAGAAAATCGGTTCTTTCTCAATATCGCTGATGTGGGGCTTTCCGGGGAAGTGGTACGAAGAGTCAACGCTGGCTCCAAGAGCTTGGGCAGTTTGGAATATGTGATTGCAACTTTGAGGGCAGCAATCCAATACCGTCCACCGCAGGTGAGATTGCGCGGTATGGAGGGACAAGGATTTCCCGACAAAATGCCTTTGTTGCTTTTTATTGTGGCGAACGGGCGCTACTTTGGTAGTGGAATGTGCATTGCTCCCGAAGCCGAATGGGATGATGGACATTTCCAGATCATTGCAGCTCCCAAGGTGTCTTACTTGTCACTATTGCTTCAACTCCCTTATTTATATCGGCAACGTCGACTTACCCACTCCCGCGTTTATTATGGTTCGGTTTCCAGTGGAGTTTTAGAGTCTCTAGAGGGGCCCATTCCCTTAGGAATCGACGGAGAATATTTTGCTGCCCAAGAGGTAGCTTTTGAAAATCATGAAAAAGCGATTAATATACTGGTCCCCCACGGGGGAGCACCATAAAGACCCGGTGTTTTCGGGTAGTTGACACGATGTGGCGGATTGATTAAGTGGCGCCTCCGGTCCTACTAGGGGTAGGCGGGGTTGAAGGAGTATTTCTATGAGTATTCGGGTTGGCATCAACGGGTTTGGTCGTATCGGCAGGGCCATTTTGCGCCTCGCCCTGCAAAACCCTGAAATCCGAGTGGTTCATGTGAATGACCTGACTGAGGCGCCCATCCTAGCCCATCTATTGAAATATGATTCCGTGCAAGGACGTCTTGCAGAAACGGTAGAGACAACCTCCAATGGTTTTAGAGTCGGTCCACATGATATTCTATGTACCCAAGAAAGGGAGCCGAAAAATATTCCCTGGCAGCAAAATGACTGTCAAATCGTCTTGGAATGCACCGGTAAATTTCGTGATTTAGAGCAATGTCAGCCGCATTTAGGAGCCACCGTAAAAAAGGTCATCTTGAGTGCGCCTGGAAAAGATGTAGATGGCACCTTCGTTATGGGAGTCAATCACGAGGATTATCAACCCGAAAAACATCAGATCATATCGAATGCATCATGTACGACCAATTGTTTGGCACCCATGGCCATGATTCTCGATCAAAAATTAGGAATCGAATACGGCTATATGACTACCATTCATAGTTACACTAATGATCAGCGAGTGGTGGATAGCCCACACCATGATCTTAGGCGTGCTCGGGCCGCAGCTTTGAACCAGGTTCCTACCTCAACCGGAGCAGCTAGGGCCATCGCCTTAGTATTGCCAAAATTGGCGGGCAAATTAGAAGGCATGTCCATTCGGGTGCCGACTCCTAATGTTTCTTTAGTAGACCTTGTGGTATCCGTAAAAAAATCTACAGACGCCAAGACGGTGAATGCTTTTTTTCAGCATGCAGCACAAAGCTTACAACCAAAGATAATGGAATATTGTGAATTACCATTGGTAAGTAGCGATTATAACGGGTCCACATTTTCAGCGGTCATTGATAGCCTGTCGACTAAGGTAGTAGGGGATCGATTGGTCAAAGTGTTGGCTTGGTACGATAATGAAAATGGATTCTCCCAAAGAATGCTCGATCTCGCCCATTGGGTCGGCAAATCCTTAAGGTAATTTCTCAAGTGATGCCCAAACTCGACCAACTCACTTTATCTGATAAGCGGGTATTTGTTCGTCTCGATTATAATGTTCCCTTATTAGAAGATGGAACCATAGCCGATGACACACGCATTCAAGCAACATTACCGACATTACAATATTGTTTGGAAAACGGAGCCCGTTTAATTTTGGCCTCCCACCTGGGCCGTCCCAAAGGCAAAGTACAACCTAAACTCAGCCTCTTACCGGTAGCTCAGCGAATCTCAGAACTACTAAATATCGAAGTAATATTTCCAGAAGATTGCGTGGGCAGTGCAGTCAAAAAATTGGGGTCTGATTTAAAGGACGACCAGGTTCTCCTATTAGAAAATTTAAGATTTCATCCCGAAGAAGAGGCCAATGATCCGGTTTTTTCAGAGAAGTTGGCTCAATTGGCTGATGTATATGTCAATGATGCCTTTGGCACTATGCATCGTGCCCATGCCTCCACCGTCGGAATGGTGCCCTTGGTGGCGGAGCGGGCTGCCGGCCTGTTGGTCGAAAAAGAGGTCGAATTTCTGAGTCAGTTGTTGACCGAGCCCGAGAGACCTTTTTGGGCGGTTTTAGGTGGGGCAAAGGTTTCAGATAAATTAGGGGTTCTCGAGAATCTGGTAAAAAAAGTCGATGGGCTCATCGTCGGTGGTGCCATGGCTTATACCTTTCTCAAGGCACAGGGGTATCCCGTGGGTGACAGCCTCATCGAACAAGCCAAGGTACACCATGCGGCCAAAATCCTAGAACGGGCCAAATTTCGTGATATTCCCTTT
>JAJFLL010000166.1 GCA_021772695.1 Deltaproteobacteria bacterium | reverse complement strand
GGCCTACACGGACTTAAAGCCCCTACTCAGGTCCTCGACTGTGGTAACTCCGGGACGACCATGCGTTTGTTGATGGGGGTATTGGCCGGCCAACCGTTTTCCTCTCGGCTCACAGGAGATGCCAGCCTCAATCAACGGCCTATGGGGCGAGTGATCGAACCCTTGACCCAAATGGGGGCCCAAATCGAAGAAATGCGTGCGGGACCAAAGGAAAGGGTGATTCGCATCGACGGCCAACCCCTAGGGGGCATGCGATATGCCATGCCGATGGCCAGCGCCCAGGTGAAAAGTTCCCTATTGCTGGCCGGACTGTATGCATCCGGAACCTTAGAAATCGTCGAGCCCATGGCCTCGCGAAACCATAGTGAGCTGATGTTAATGGCCCGCGGCCTACCTTTAAGACGAGAAGCTGACCTAATTACATTGTCTCAAAGGGAGAAGCTCAAGGCCTTAGATACAGAGATTCCCGGAGACATTTCATCGGCGGCCTTTTTTCTGGTGGGTCTTGGTATGGTTCCCGATGGGGAAATCACCTTACAAGGGGTTGGAATCAATCCTACTCGTACAGGAATATTAGAAGTACTCCAGGGCATGGGAGCCGACATTCAGGTGAGCCAAACCCGGGAATGGGGTGGAGAATCCGTTGCCGATCTCATCGTCCGGCCGGCCCCTTTAAAGGGGACTAAAATTGCCGGGGCCGTCATTCCCAAAATGATCGATGAAATTCCCGTATTTTGTGTGGCTGCTAGTCAGGCTAGCGGTGAAACGGTCATCAGCGATGCCCAGGAGCTAAGGGTTAAGGAAAGTGATCGCATCGCGGCGGTAGTCGAGGAATTTAAAAAATTATCTATAAATATCAATGAGTTGAATGATGGCATGCACCTATTTGGCCCGCAGAGTGTTATGGGAGGCCATGTTTCGAGCCGCGGAGACCATCGGATGGCCATGGCATTGGCCATTGCGGGTCTAGGGGCCGAGGGAGAAGTCATAATTGATGAGGTGGAATCGGTGGAAGTGAGCTATCCTGGCTTCTGGGAAGATTATAGGCGCTTGGGCGGCCAGGCTCAAATCACCTAACCCCGCAAAAATTAATCTATTTCCCTTTGACACCTCTGGTCAAAGACACTATAGTCCGCCGGCCTTTTTTTAGGTAAAATTACGGAGCACCAAAGGAGAAAAAAACCCATTATGGAGTACAGCACAGAAGATTTCGCCAAACTATTTGAGGCATCTCAGAAAGAACGTCCTCTCAAGGTAGGGGAACTCGCCAAAGGCAAAGTAGTCAAAGTCACCAAAGACGCAGTCATCGTAGATATCGGTTTTAAGTCAGAAGGGTTGATCGATATTGAAGAATTTCGCAATCTCGACGGCGAAATAGCCGTCCAGACCGGCGATGAAGTAGATGTGGTATTCGACGCTGCCGAAAACGATTCCGGTCAAACCGTATTAAGCAAAGAGAAGGCCGATGCCCTTCATGCTTGGGATAAACTCATTGATGTAGAAACCCATGATCAAACTATCGACGGTGTGATCATCAATAAAATTAAAGGTGGAATGGTAGTCAATATCGGGGGCGTTCGCGCCTTTTTACCCGGTTCGCAAATTGATCTCAAACCGGTCAAAAGCTTAGACCGACTCATCGGTAAAAAGTTTTCTTTTAAGATTCTCAAACTCAATAAGGCTAAAGGCAATGTGGTGGTTTCTCGCCGTTCCATCTTAGAAAAGGAACGTGCTCAACAACGGTCTGCTTTGCTTGAAAACTTGGCCGAAGGTCAGGTGGTCGAAGGTATCGTGAAGAACATCACCGACTATGGTGCCTTCATTGATTTGGGCGGAGTCGATGGCTTACTACACATCACTGATATGACCTGGGGCCGCATCAACCATCCTTCTGAAGTGGTCGCTCTCGGGCAAAATATTAAAGTAGTGGTTTTAAAATTTGATCAAGACAACCAAAAGGTTTCGTTGGGTCTTAAGCAATTGTCCCCCGATCCGTGGGAAACCGTGCCGGCTCATTTCCCCGTGGGCCAAAGGGTCTCTGGCAAAGTCGTCAATATCACCGATTATGGCGCCTTTGTAGAGCTTCAAGAAGGTGTCGAAGGTCTCGTTCATGTCAGCGAAATGAGTTGGGGTAAAAAATTAAAGCACCCATCCAAGATCGTCAACGTGGGTGATGAAATCGAAGCCGTTGTTCTTGATTTTGATTCCAACAGCCGCCGAATTTCATTAGGCATGAAACAGATTGAACCCAATCCTTGGACCTTAATCGAACAAAAGTATCCGAAAGGTTCGAATATCAAGGGTGTGATCAAAAACGTTACCGATTTTGGTGTGTTTGTTGAGATCGAAGAAGGAATCGATGGCTTGGTCCACGTGTCCGACTTTTCCTGGAAAGACAAAGTCGAAAACCCATCAGAAAAATACAATAAGGGTGATGAGATCGAGGCTGTTGTTCTCAATATCGATCAAGAAAACGAACGGTTTTCATTGGGAATCAAACAATTGCCCGACGACCCTTGGCAAATCATTAATTCAAAATTTGGGCCGCGTACCCATGTTAAAGCCAAAATCGATCGTATCGATGCTGACGGAGTACATCTCGAATTAGAAGAGGGTGTGTCGGCTTGGCTTCCCAGGAAAGAATTAGATGGGTATGTCCCAGAAAAGAATGAAGAGATCGAAGCCGAGGTGATTAATATCGATGACAAAGAAAGGCGCCTGGTTTTGAGCCTTAAATCTTATCATCGTTCCACCGAAAAGCAGGCTTTGGAAGATTTCCGTTCCAAGCAAGGCGAGGCGACAGCCACGCTTTCCGATGTCCTTAATAAACCCGATTGATGCCTAATCTGTTGAGGGGTCCTAAGGTTGAAGCGTAGTGGTATATGGTTTCTCGGCGGAGGATTAATTCTTCTGGCCCTCTCAGTCCTGTTTCTCTGGATTGCCGTCGTGGTAGTCGCAGATGGTGGCAGTAGTACCTTTGGTCCAAGCGGTGATATTGCGGTGATCGAAATCACTGGGCCCATCATGGATTCAAAGGATATCATTGAACAATTCGACCGCCTTGAGAAGAATGAAGACATCCCGGGTGTTTTGGTTCGCATTGATTCGCCGGGTGGGGCCGTGGGGCCTTCCCAAGAGATCTATCAAGCAGTTCTTAGAATAAAGAAAACCAAAAAAGTAGTCATTTCCATGGGAGCTGTAGCGGCTTCCGGGGGATATTACATCGCTGTTGCCGGTGACAAGATCGTGGCTAACCCCGGCACCTTGACCGGGAGCATCGGTGTCCTGATGGATTATACCAACGTGGAACGCCTATTAGATTTTCTCAAAATTCACGCTGAACTCCTAACGGCTGGTAAAATGAAAGATGTGGGATCACCGCTCAAGCCTTTGAGTGAGACCGACCGGGCCTATTTAGAAGATATCTTACAGAATATGCATGCCCAATTCAAAAAGGCCGTTCAAGAGGGTAGAGGGCTTGATGCCGCTAAAATAGATGAAATCGGCGACGGGCGAATTTTTACGGGACAACAGGCCTTAGAGCTCGGATTAGTAGACCAATTGGGAAATCAGCAGGTCGCCGTAGAACTATTAGCGAAAATGTTGGAAATCGACGGGGAACCTAAACTAGTATATCCGAAGAAAAAACGTTTGAATATTCTTGATCTACTCATCGAAGGAGACATAGAAACAAGAATCCTAAAAGTAATTTATTCTTTAAGCGAGAGACGTGCTTTATACCTGACAAAGGGGATCTACTAATGAATAAGAGTGACCTGGTGGAAATACTTTCCGAACAACTAAAAACTTTGTCCAAAAAAGAAGTCGACCTCATTGTCGATACGGTATTCAAC
>JAJFLL010000165.1 GCA_021772695.1 Deltaproteobacteria bacterium | reverse complement strand
TTGCAGCCCGACGGCACCATCACAGAAGAAAAACAAAAGGCCTTAACGGGTCAACTGAGCGGTAAGGGCCCTCGGTCGCTAGAGGCCATGGCCAAGAAACACATCCACATTGATTTAAAATCGCCCGATACCGACCCACAGGCCCAAACTCTAGTGGGATTACTCAAGGCCCTCGATGAATTGCCCGAGTTTCAATTGCTCTCCCTGCAAGATCAAGAAACCGTAGTTAAGAATTATTTAAAGCAAAATAATTTTTCCGAAGCTGGTGCCACACAAATTTTTGATGGACTCAAGAAGTCCGCACTGAACTCGCGCGCTCAAAAAATGACCATGGAAAATAAAGTGGCCGTTGCCGCAGTGGTAGAAGCGCGTTCCTTAAGAGACCAATCTTTTAATAAAACCCAACGAGGAGACTCCAAGGCGGGAACCGAGCTGCTGCAAAAATCTGAGGCCTTGTACCGTGCGGCCATTGAAATAAACCCTGCCAATCACGATGCCCGTCTCGACCTCGCTGAAATTTTAATCGAAAAAGGTGAAGACCTTGAAGCCCGCGTGCAAATCCAAAAAGGTATGGAGAGTTATGAAGGTTTTTCCGCCCAAACCCAGGTGCAGCGCTTCCATGGCCTCCTCAATCAAACCGATCGCCCCGATTTACTGAAGCCCGAGGAAAATGCCTGGGTCGTGTTAGGGCAGTCCTTACTCAAAGGGGGTAAGCCTGGTGCGGCAGCCCGGGCCTTTGAATCGGCGGTGCAAGAAGCCACCAACGCCGGTGATAAGGTGGCCCGCGAGAAATATCAGAACCTGATGCACCTGGCCCAAGAAAAGATTGCCGGGCAAAAATTCGAGATCGAATTCGCGGGCAAAAACCCCATGGCCGATGCCATCTACAAAGAATTAAAAAAGCAGGGAGTGGCTACCTTCTATATGGACTCGGTAGACCACGAATTGAGAAAGGCCTTGGGCGATCAGGCTCAGGGAGATCGCAAGATATCTTCGGAAGAACTCTATTCCTACATTAGCCGCAATATGGGCGATAAAAGGGTGCGACATGCCCTCAAGTTGGCGGGAGTGGAGCTTCCCAACGACGCCGAGGCGGGAATCAAGCAAGAAGGTTTTTCCACGTTCATGGCCAAGCACTTCGCGGCTACGGCCCGAAAGAATCTGGCAGAGGCCGAGAAATGTCCGCAAGAGGATCCACGCAGGTCGGCCTATCTCGAAAAGGTGAAGCAGAATCTCGGCAGTGCCCATTTTTTGGAACCGAACCATCCCGAGGTTAGCAAAGAGATTCAGGAAGTTTGTGGAAAGTTTCGCGAATCCGTAAAGCTTAAAGACGGAGCGTCTCCCACGGCGGCACAAATTGAGACCGCGAGGTTTCTCGCCGATTTTAGCGCCTTGCTCAAAAACGATGTTGATTTGGTTAAGGATCTAGAGGCCTGGAAACAGTTGATGAATGTCCTGCCTGCCGATGTGATTCCCTTAGAGAAGCAGCTCGATGATTATTGTCAGATGATGAAACAATGGAGCGGTTTGCGGGAGCGGGCACAGGTTGAAGCCAAGAAAGAAAATCCTAATTTTCCTGCCGGGCTTAATCCCATGGACATTCGTGAGAAGATGAAGGGCGTGGGTATCGGCGTATGGTACGCGGCCGCCAACTCCACCCTTGATTCCAAAGACGCCCAACAAATGCTCCATAAGTATTTGGATCGCCTTACCGATGGCGATGAAAAGGCATTGCTCAAATACTTGAGTCCCCGGGGCTTGGAGCAATTTGTAGTCGATAGCGCACAAAAGGAATTGCCCAAGGAATTTGATCCCAATAGCAATGGTACCGCCGTGGCGCTTCACATGGCGCTTCGTGCCCAAGGCATTCCCGATGCGGTCATCGACTTGCAAAGCGTCGGCGAAGGCGCGGGGGTGCTTGATGCCCAAGATATCTTTAATTACATTGGTTACAATTTAAAAGACCCCCAAGTTCAAGCCGCCTTGAAGATGACGGGTATTCCTTTGCCCGAGGACATTGAGCAGCAGGCGAGGGAAAAAGGCTTCGGCAAGGCTATGGCCGATCATTTGATGGCCGAAGCCGACAATATTCGGGTGGGTGAAGCCAAAGAGAAGAAGATCGCTCCCGAAAAATACGGCTGGTACGACGTGAGCGAAGCAAATGGCGATGCGGCGGCGAATCTCTATTTGGCAGCCGCACAGTTTGATCCCAAAAACCCAGCTCGCTACGATACCCTTTTTGATTTTTTCTCTGAACGTCCCCACGGCAAACCCGCAGCTTTGAATTTCTTGAAGGCCGCCATTCAATTAGAGCCGACTTCCGCACGGGAAAACCGCATGGCGGCAGTCGCGCCCGATATCCTGGTGATCTCTGAAGATGTGGCGCAGTTAGAAAAAGCGGGTAAGCTTGATGAGGCCAAGGTCTTGTTACAAGAGGCCGCCATGAGCCTCGAAATCATCGGGGAGACCCTGCCAAAATGGTCCAACAATATCAATTTCCTGGGGAACCTAGCTCAGGTGAGTTCCAAACTGGGTGAGGTCAACGATAAATTAGGAAACAAGGCCGAGGCCAAGAAATTCCACCAAAGGGCCGTCGAAAAATATCAAGAAGCCATCGACAGTAATCCCACCTCACCCAAGGGGATTCGCTTATACCGTTTGAAGGCCGACGCCCAAGATGCCCTGGGAGATTTTTCCGGTGCCCGCATGAGCCTGATCACCGGTTCAAGAATGCGCATGCTCTTGGTGAAGGAGGAAGCGGGCGAGTTTATCTCCAAGGATCCCAGATATCTTTCCAAACTCATCGACGACCGAAAGCACAGCCGGGTCCAAATCGATGGCGAACCCTGCACCATTCAACCGGTCCAAGATCAATTTGGTAATGTGGGTTTCGCCTTGGTAGACGTGGCTGAGAATGGCCAGGAATTTAATATCCAGGACTTAGGAAACTATGTCCTTAGTGATGCTCACGACATCAAAAACGTAAATCCCTATTGGGATATTCCCACTTGGGCCGACATCGGCCTGAGAAAATACGACAAGCATCTGGAAGGCCAATTAGAAGCCAAACAGCTGGCCAGAAAAGAGGCCGAAGAAAAGGGGCCTCCCGATTTGCAGGCCATCACCGAAAACATTGAAGCAGAAGTCGGTCTATTAAAGGCCCTAGAAAAAACCGCCGAGGCCAAAACCCTTGAAGGGGAGGCCAAGAAATACCGGGCCGAGTTGACCCTGCAACAATCGATTCCCGAGGTCGAGGCCTTGGCCGCAAGCGGTCAAATCGATGACGAAGCACTTTTCCTTTTCCCCTTTCAAAAAGACAAACTTGGTTTGGGAAAAGAGAATTTAACGGATTTTGTCTCGGTGACCCAGGTAGGCGGCAAGGCTCAGTTGGTATTCAAGGATAAGTTTCATGATTTAAGCTTGCAAAAGAAACAAGCTGTTTTAGACGCGGTGATCAAGAGCGGCGACCGCATGGGATTGGTTCGGCAACTGCGAAAGGCCGAAGGTTCGAACAAGATATTTGTCGAAGGGAAAATCGCCTTCTTTGATGGGGATTTCAAAAAAGCCGAAGACAAGATCACGAATTTTATGGATCAGGCCAAGGATAGCCAAGATCCCGTTACCAAACGGCTACTGGGCGAGGCCGAGAAAATCCAAAAGTTCATCAAAGAGGGTGTAAACAAACCGCCTGATGTGGTGATGAATGACGTCAAGGTACTCCTGGGTGCCATGATGCCTCCCCAATTTCAAGATGCCCATGGCAATCTCGACAGTGCTAAGTTTGATGCCAAGAATTTTGAAACCTTTGACAAGTTCCGTGAGTTTTTGGCCACTCAGGCCTCGGTAGACGGTAAATCCTTCAACCAAACCAGTTTTACCGGTTATCACAGCATTCTTCGCGATGCGAAATACGAGCCGATCTTACGCCGTCTTTACGCAGAAGTAAATCCGGAGGCGGCCGGTGAGATGCCTAAAATCGCCGAAGCTGATTTTAATTCCCTCTACCATCAGTTCAACTCAGAAATCGCCCACGTGGAATTCGCTCGTTACGCCAGCCAACATTTGGCCACGGTGGAAGGGCGAAAAAAGTTGCGCCGTATGCTGGATCCGCAGCATCCCGAATCCCGTTTTTACGACAAGGATTTTAAGGCCGACTTATTGGAAGAACTCATCGACGCGGCCGACACCAAGGGTCATGTGCCCATTCATCTGAGAATCCGGTTTGAAAAAGAACTCATGACCGACATGATCGATTTCAATGTCACCCATGAGAATGTGCGCAAGGCCACCAATATCGTCTTTGAAATCCTCGATATTGCCGATCGATCCGAGGCGGCTCATTCCAAGCACCACGAAAAATACATCAAGCATCCTCAAGAAATCGCCATCTTGCAAGGGGGTGGCTTAAATGAAGCCATCACACCCCAAAAATTGCGCCAGGTGGCCGAGCTCTACGAAGACCTTCGGGGCAAGAGTGATGGTCGCAGCCAGATGCGAGCCAAACTGGCCAATATGTGGCTCTTGGTGGCCGACAACGACAATTGGGCCTACAAAAATAAAAAACCCGTCTCGGTCTCGGCCGAACAGCGTGCCTTCGTGATCAATGAACTTGAAGAGTTCATGAAGCGTGCCGAGAAGATACAGACCAACCAAGACATGGTGGCCTTCAACAGCGACCTGCATGATTTTTTGAAGGGGCCCGTGCGGCGCAATATCGACCTCGAGGGCGACCGTGCGGTCAATACCCTGAAAGAGTTTCAGCATAAGGCGGTGAAAAAAGTATTTAGCGATTCTTTCACCATCGGGGAAGACGTGCACGATCTTTTTGAGGAACTACCCGCGGCGCCACAGGAACAATTCACCGATCTATACCGCTTCTCTGAAGAAATCTGGGCCACCACCGATATGGGCGATACCGTCGATGTGATCGATCCGGAACTCAAGATTCAAGATCCGAAGTTGCGGGAGAACGTCACCGATGTGATTCAGGGCCTGCGCAGTATGAAGCGCGGATTATGGGCCTCCTATAAGGGTACCGGTTGGCTGTATCGAACCTCACCCTATTTTGGAATGGCCGATGCCGATGCCATTCGAGACGCCGGTAAAAATATCGAGGGCATCATCGCCGGCCTGCAAAACGCCAGCACTCCCGAAGAGGTGAGGGCGCAACTCCAGGCCATGACCGAGGCCTTTAAAGAGGGTGGCGCTCTGCACGAGGCCAGGGTGGCCACCGACAGTAGTGCGTGGAAGGTTACTTTGGATTTCGTGCAAATTGCCGCCGAGATTGCCCTTACCGAGATGGCCACCGCCGGTGCGGGCACGGCCTTCGCCGTGGCGCGGGCCACTGCCGCCGCGGGTCGATACGCCCTGGCCACCCGCAGTCTGGCCGCCGGTATTGAAGTCTATCGAAGCGCTCGCAATCTGCAAAAGGTGACGAAGCTGGTAGGCGCTGCCACCAAAGTGGGACGCCTGGGTCAGGTGAATGAGGCCTTGGGTTTCGCCAAGCGAGCTCGCGATACGGCCGGCTTGGCCGAGACGGCGGAAGGCATCGCCCGTTTAGAACGCATGGCCGTTCAGGCGGCCAAGGCCGGGAATCCCGCGCAGGCCCAAAAATTTCTCCGGGCCGCAGAACATCTCGAACAAGCCAGTCTGGCTACCGAGATGAGGTTGGTAGGTTCGGTGGCTGAGGTCCGGAATGCCCGACGTCTCACCCAATTGGCAAAAAAGGGCGACCTTCGTGCCAAGGCCCAACTCTTTGCATCACGGATGGTGCAAGGCGGTAGGACCGGATTTAAGATGCAGGTTACCGGGAACGTCATGTCGATGGCTACCGGACAATTGAAAGGCGAGCCTTACGAAATCGAGGATATGTTGACGCAGGCCCTGGCCACCAGTGCTTCCATGGCCCTGACCGGGCCCTTCGAACATTGGGCAAATTTTTCCCAGCAAGCCGCCAGAGCCTCAAAATTGATAAACAACCGAACTGTGGTGAATCGCCTGTACCAAGACTACCTGAAGCGGGGTGCTCTATTTCTGGGCAAGAAGACGATAGAATTTCCTGGAACTTTATTCAAGGAAGTCACCGAAGAAGTCCTCGACGCCTACGTTCTCAAGTACCTCAATGGCGATCCGCTGAAAATGACTCATGCAGAGTTTCACGAACTGTTAATGGCCTGTGCCACGGGACAAGGGCATGCAGAAGGCGGCGCCATGGTCCGCACGGCAGGCGGCTTTTTCTGGAGAGGTCTATCTCGCAGAGGCTCGCAGCGCTCCAGCAGCACCAGCACCGAGACATCCGAGCCGGCCACCACAACACCCGCCAAGACCGGATCCCCCTACCGCACCGCTGCCAAAGTGGAAGATGATGGCGACCGTGTTTTACCTCCGCTTTCCCAAGCGCCCCCTGCTTCACCTCAAACCAAAAAAGGGGAACCCTCTAGTAAAGATACATCGAAGGAAGGGCCTGGGGGAAAAATACAAGTGCGTGCTACCGATGCCATGAAAGCACCGCAAGAACCCGGATTGGTCAAGGTGGGTAAAGCCAAGCAAGCACCTGAGGCAGCGTTACCTCCGACCCTCGACCAGGCCCTACAAAAGGGTCGTGAATTATTGGTGCCGTATGGTCTGCCGGCAGCAGGAAACCTCACCGCCCAACAAATAAAATCGGCCAGCCGAAAATGGATTGCGAAAAATCATCCCGACAAAAGCCAGCATGCCGTGGGATCCCCCGAATACGTGCAAGCCAATCGTGCCTTGAACGAGGTGAATGCCTTGACGGCCTTGATGTTAAAGCATGAGGCCGGTGTGGAATTAAAACAGGCCGATGCGCAATTGGCCCAAACTTATCTCGATGGAAAAATGGAATTGCCCAAGGCCCCACCATCTGATGCCAAGGCCGCTAGCAAAAAAACTTCTCAACCCGATGATGCTCATGGGGCCTTACCTGCGAAAAGTGATGAGGGGAAGGCCGCGGGGGCTCGACCCAAGGTGCCGCGCCCCGATACCAGTCCCGAAGCCAAGGCCCGTGCCGCGGCCCATCGCGCGGCCCGCTCCGATACCGCTCGACCCATCGTGCCCCGTCCCGATAGGAGTCCAGCGGCCCGCACCCGCACCCAAGCCCTTCAAGCTGCCAAGGCCTTAGCCAAGGCCGAAGCCGAAGCGGCCAAGCCTCAAGTGCCGCGCCCCGATACCAGTCCCGAAGCCAAGGCCCGTGCCACAGCCCATCGGGTGGCCCGCGCCCAAGCCGAGCGCGATGCCAAGCCTCAAGTGCCCCGTCCCGCCACGTCGATTGATCCGAGTATTCTACAAAAAATGGCGGCGAGTACGGTGGCCCTATTCGAAAGATTTCGTGAGGGTGCGCACATCGACGCCGACGGTAATTTTTTATCCGCCGATGCGGTTGAGGCCCCTCGTCCGGCGACGCCCTTAGAACGTCAGGCCTATGCCCAATGGAATTCTCCGGTGTTGATCGACACCGCTGGTAATCCCGTGCTCGACGCGGCAGGGCATCCCGCGGTCCTTGATTTTACACGCGGTCGCAAACCGACCCTCGGTCAAAAGGGCAGAGTGAAATTTTCAACGGACGGTGTCGAAAACCTTCACGCCACCCTTGAAAAATCCACGAGGAAAACCGCCCGTGGTGAACAGGTCACCTACCGGATCAAACCCCGGCGCATCAGCAAGACCGAAGTGACCCCGGTCTACTATTGGAATGCGGCCGTGGGAAAATGGGTCTCGGTTTCCGCCACTCAAGGCATGAGTTTTAAACCGGGAAGATATTTTTGGATCGGCCCGAAGGCCGCCGTGAATACGACCATGGAGGGTTCAGCCTTAGGACCCGAAGGCATGAAGCTGCCTCCGGAAGGCATGGTCCTAGGCTTAAGCCCCAGCCTGGCCCAGGCCTGGAGCCAAAAGCAGACGGCGGTCGAAAAGAGTGTCGACGAAAAATTAGTGAACGAAGCCGATGGTGAAAAATCATCGGAGATGAGTCAGGGGCAGCACGGACAACAATCGGGCGAGCAAGAATCGGATCAACAAGAAACGCCGGGATTGCGGGTGATCGCAGGTGGCAAGCCAGACGTGGATGCCATTGGGGACTATTTATCGGAATTTAATTTGATCAAAGACGCGGCCTTCATGGTGGAGATGGGGCGTCTGACCGAGGAGAAGTCCCAGGATGCGATTCGCGAGACCCGGGGGATCCTGGGGCTTCTTCATCCGGTCCTAAATGCCTTCCATACCCACTTGCAAAAAATGCCCGGACTAGATGCGGGTCGTGCCCAACAACTTTTTCAAAACTTGGTTCGTTCGGTGATGGATGGTAGCCTCAGTGAGGGCCAGGCCCAGATCCTCGCCCAGGCCATCGAATTTCCCGGTCATTTGACCCAACTCAAAATGCCCTTGGGTCTCAATACCGAGGCCATGATCGAGAGCCTGCTCAAAGACCCCGAAGCCTTTACCCAAAAATTGCTTCCGATCTTGCAGCAGCGTCCTGAAATTCCCCAGGAGCTTAAAAAAGAGGTCTACTATTTAGTCGATACCACCACACGCTTTGCCGCCGCAGCCGAGGAACTCATGGCAGGGCACATCTCGCCGGCAGAGTATCAAGCGCGACAAAATGAGATCAGCAAAGGATTGATCAGCGATCATGAAGGGCCCTTGGCGGTTATAAGGGGCCTGTTAAATTCTTTATCGAAACGACCTGAATTTAATATCCAAGAGATTCAGAGTCGCCCCAAGTCCAGCGATAGTTTGATCTCGAAATTAATCGACCGGGGATGGAAAGATCTCAAGGCGTTTACAGATTTCGGCGGTGCGCGGGTCATCTTTAGTTCCTTTTTCAACGGAGACCAATTCAGCACCACAGCCTTCATTGGTCACATAAAAAATGAAAAGGCGATTTCCTTTAGGGCCGTCTATGACGGTGACGGAAATCCCATGACCGATACCTCGGGAACCATTCTCAGAGATTGGGACCAATTCGCCCGTTATTTACAGGGACATCCCAAGCGGGGTCATCGCGCCATCCATTTGGTGGTGGAGGTTGAAGGGCGTCCCATCGAAATTCAATTGATGACCCATTTTCAAGACCAATGGGGCAAGATTCAGCATCAATTTTACAAACAACGGGAAGGCCTAAAAGAAGACGAGATCAAACAGATCGACGGTTTCTTTAAAGATGCTGCCGACTTCCTCAACGATTACGAAATCGGTGCCAATTATACGGCCGATGGGGTTCCGCAACCTCCTATCTTGTCGGCTGAGGCCAATCAAAAATTCCAATCGCTCTTCGATGATATGGTCACTCTAATGACCGATCAGATTCCCGGCTTTGAAGAATCTCCCTGGGCCACGGCGGCCTTATTAGATGCCCGCAAGCGCCATGGGAATAAACTTAAAGGCCTACTTCCTCAGATTGAGGATTCCCCCTCCCCACAGCCGGAGGCCCCCGTCACCGCAAAAGACAAGACATCGAGGGACGACAAAACCCAAATCGAAGGGTTGAAGGGCAAAGACCTTGGGAAAGATTTAGACGCCGATAAAACAGCGGTGACCTTAAAGCCCGGAGTCCCAGTAACGGGGAAGGTCGAGTTACCCACCAAGTCCAATGAAATAAAGGTCAAACAATTTTTACCCTTTATTATCGATGGGAACCATGGGGATCGGACCCCTGCCGTCGAACAATTCTTCCAACGAAATTCTAGCTTGTATCCCGATAGTAAGAGTCGTCAGGAGTTATTTGAGGATCTTTCCAGCAAAAGGTTGATTTTTACCGTCGATGGGGAGGGCTTACTTAATCTCGAGTCTACCGATTCGGTAAACCAGCGTCGAAAATTGGGATTAGAAATATTTTCTAAGCTTGCCGCCCGCGACCTGCAACGCCTGCCTGAAGCCCGGCAAAAAATCTTGCTACATGCCATGGTCCTGCGCCTCAACCGCATGGCGCGTGCCACGGATTCTGAGGTGCGAGAAGAAATTACGGATTTAATTCGTGCCTATGGAAAAATGTCTGCTGCGGTGAGGGTTTTGCCCTTGGCGGTGCGTCAGGATCTCTCCGTGAGATTTTTACGAGGCGATACCCAATTAGAAAACATCGAAGCGGTGGGGCGTCGGTATGCCAAACTTATTTCCCAGTTAGAGGCTTGGGGCATGGAGCATGCCTCGGCTCGAGTGGGTGAATCCTATGCCTCGGGCATCTTCAAAAAAAGCCGTAGTGCCACGGAGACCTTAGAAACCTACCTCGATGAAATGGAACCCATCATGGCCGCATTGATTCCCGTGTTGGATTCATTGCCCCGCGCCGAAGGGATTCAGCAGAAGCTGATGATGGTGGAGCGAGTCTTTGCGAAAGAAATGGTCCTAACCAAGGCCTTTGAAATAGCCCTGGATCTAACGGTGGGGCGCTCTTTGGCCGATACCAAAAAACTCGATGCCCTCTTGAAGGCCCGTTTGCAGGAATATACCGATGCCAGAAAGGCTAGTTACGAGCGAAGTAAGGCTGCTTTGGCCTTAGGTGGTGATGGCTTTCGCTACGGTCTGATTGAATTGCTGCAATTAGATGCCCAAAGCTTACTCGAAGAGTCGGAACTATGGATGGCACGTTCCCGTCAGGAATTGGGCGATTATCGTCGGGGCTTGGAGCAGGAAGCCCGTCAAAGTAAGCAAGTGGCCCAAGATCGGCAAACCGAGTTGGTTCAGCAACAAGTGGTCTTTAGATTTATTCTAGAGAGCCAAGTGCCAGCTCTGAGGCAAGACCTGCTCAGCCAGGCAAAAGCCTTGCGTGCCAAGGCGGAAGTAGCCTCACCAGGGGTTGCCGAAGAGGTTGAAGTCGGTAGGTTTGATCCCGATTCCCAGGTCAAGAGCATTCGCTTTAGGCCCAATGTCCAAAGCGCTTCGGAATTGATGAGCGAGGCTCAACAACTCGAGGCCATTGCCGATCGCCTAGGTGATTCTGAAAAGCTCAGTGATGATGATTTGTATAGCATCATGATCTCTCATGTGCCCGTTGCCGATTTTTCCAAGCTAATGTCCCAGAAATTCGATATCGATCGCCTGACGAAACAGGTTGAGGCAGCTCAGGCGGAGGCGAAGGCACAAGTCGCAAGTGCGAAGCGTTCCGAGGAATTGCTGCAAGAAGATTTAGCGCAATTGAAACAAAAGGCCGACGCCCTCATGGCCGAGGCCAATGAAAAAATCAAAGAATGTATCGCATTACAAGAACAGGCCGACGCCCTGAATATGGACGATGCCACGATGGCGGCGGGCAAGATGCATATTCGTACGTATAATATCTTGGCCCGTGCCCAAATGGCGCCCCAAGCCTCTTTGGTATTGAGCGAGTTAGCGGCCCATTTTTTTGATGACGGCCTGCCCATGGAAGCCATGGTGCGCCTGGCCCTAACCCTCAAAGGCTTGTCCGTTGAAGAACAGGCCGGAGTATTGTTCGACTATTTTATTTCAAGAGAAACAGTCACTGACGCCGCGACCACGGGTTCCAAGAGGTCTACCAAGCCCGATGGCCCAGCAAAAGCACCGGCCGGTGAGGAAATCAGTACCCGAGTAACGGGTCCAACCGCCCGGACTTCGGTAGACGACCCCACCCGTGTTGCCGGTGCCGGCAAGAAATCCGAACCTGTGGAGTCCACTTCGGTAACCCGGCCCATCGCGAAGCCAGAAAGTGAAGCCCCCATTGCGGCGGCTGAAGTCCAGCCCGAGCCATTAGATCCCGAAGGCTTGCTGGAAAAACTCATCGAAGATGCCTTGGCGCTGAAGACGCAGCAAACCGACCCCATTGAAAAATCTCCTAGTGCAGCCGAAGGATTGGCGGCGTCGACCGAGGCTGCTTCCGATCTGATGAATCGCGGGGCCGCCTATGCCATGGGGGCACCGGCGCTAGTGGCCTCCTTGGGCATGATTCAGGGATTAGATACGGGAACCAGCGCGGCCTTGGCCCTACTGAGTGCCCTATTGACTCCCATGATGGGCATGGCCTTTTCTTGGGTCAGCAATCTCTTAAAGAGTTCGAGGAAGAAAGTTGAACCCCGCTACCCCACCGAAGCCGATCCCTTATTGGTAGAAGATTCCGGCGATCAGTTTTTGATGTATCGCTTCGGAGTGAAACAACTAGAGCAAAGACATGCGGTGCCCGGTGACGTGGGGCGCATCTTACCCGATAACGTCGAGTTGCTACCCGGTACCCGGGAGGTATCGGTGTTTTTTACCAGGCGGGGTTTTGGCGAAGACGGTCAGATCGTTGAGAATAAATCGGTTTTATTGGTCACCTTAAATGAGGTTGAGGCCAATCGCTTGGGCATCTTCATTGATGCCGACGGACTAGGCGTCAATACCGACCAATTGATCGCCGATGAAATCTTTATTCTGCCCATTCATGAGGCCACGGATCATCTAGCCCTGGAGGCCGCCCGCCGAGTGGACTCCTTAGTAAAACTTAAAAGTACGGCGCCGAATTTTGCCGTGGAGCAGGTGCCCGTATATGGTGGCCAGGGCAAGGTTTCTGATTTGGCCATGTATGACCCCCGTCAAAATGAAGCGTTGCCCGATCATCCGCAAAACCACGTGGCGCGAGTGAAGGCCTTTGAACCTGCCCTAGATTCCGATGGGTATTTGGTGACCGTAGAAATATTAGACCCTGCCGATCCCGCCCTAAATTACCAAGCGGCGACGGAGTCGGGCGGTGAATATCACCCAGACCAGGCTCAAGTCCTGGGCACGCGCAGGTATCGATTGACCCCATCACAATTATTGGGACTGGGGATTCCGCTATTAAGTGAAGCGGCCAGTCTGGCGAACCTAGGTCAAAGTTTTTTCAGCATTCAAGATCATCCCGTCAAAGTGGATGAATCCAATCCCGTGGTCATTTTTAAAGAAGACGGTGCCAGTTCTCCGGTCATCTACCGAGACAAAGACCTGAACCCGCGAAAAATGCCGGGAA
>JAJFLL010000164.1 GCA_021772695.1 Deltaproteobacteria bacterium | reverse complement strand
ACGTAAGACCGCACCCATAGCACAGGTGACATCGGCCTTGGGAACCCCGTCCCAGACACCAAAGCCATGGCCTTCGGGAAGTACCGCCCCGGCCTCGGGCCGAAGGGTATGGGGCGATAAAATATTTTGCACTAGATGGTGAAAAAGTCCCGAGTCTTGTGCCCATAGGTTTGGACTCAGAGAAACTATCGTGATCATTGAAATGGCAAAAGTAAATTTGCGAAGCCCGGCAAGTCGATTACCCATCCTATCCCCCTGGTTTACATCGATAAATGATGTTTTTTTCTGTCGGAATGTAAAAATATTGAGAGGGAATAAGCAGGTAGAAGAAAGTCCCTGGGTAACCTTATCGAGGACTTCGGGTAATAGAGTTTCTCATCGCAGGATTTTTTCTGATGGGTATGAACGTCGGCGTTAAATAGCGCTAAACACCTATCTCCTTGGGAATAAAGCTCCACGCGCTTCCCCTCGTCCAAGGCCACCCTGTTAGGTTCTGATTTAGCTATTGAGCACCAGTGAAACTTCTTTTGTTGGATTTTTATCAGAATGGATGGGTATCGAATGCGCTAATCACCATGGCTCTACTCCGGCGCCGGAGTGAAGAGTCCATAATCACATCATTTTATCAGGGGATCTATTTTTCTTTTGACAACCATTTTCTGATATTTCACCTGATATAATTTTTTTCTATTATAAATAGCCACAACAAGTCTTCCTCAAGACTTTAGCTTGCTTTTCATTTTTTCAATCAAAGTTTTGATTTTCCTAAACCTTAAGGCCTGTCAACTCCAAAACAGCCTCCGTTAATTCCTATGGTATATTTATTTCTTTGAAAGCAAAGGAACTTACAATGAATCTAAAATTAAAAAACCTCAGTAATGATAATTTGATATCAGACCTAAAAGACATAGTGTGTCGTGAACGGGAATTATTAACCAAGCTTCTACATTACCTGAAGGAAGTAGAGCAACGCAGACTCTACGCGCAAAAAGGCTATGACAGCTTATTTTCTTTTATAAAGGCCCTCGATCTTGCCTTAGAACGATTGGATCCTGAAAATAAACCTTCCAACTCCCGGCGCAAACCTTCCCAGCCTAAAATGAAGCCTACCCTCACTCCGGCGCCGGAGTGCAAAGCTAAACGATACATTCCCCAAAAAATAAAACGTCAGATCTGGCGACGAGATAAAGGAAAATGCCAATTTAAAGATAAAAGAACGGGCCAATTATGCCACTCTCAATACAAGCTTGAACTCGACCATGCGTGGCCATACTCACTTGGTGGTTCAAATACCGTTCAAAATCTCCGCCTTCATTGCAGAACCCACAACCAATACCGTGCGTCCTTGATCTTTAAAAGCTCTCATCTTTTACAATAATCCCCCACATTTTCTACAAAATTTAGCATCGATAAGGTGGCCCTCGGCCATGCAATGGGGGCAGACCTGGGTAGATATTTTATCGGGTAACTGACGGGTCATTTCAGCGGTCACGATTCCGGTAGGGACCGCAAGGATGCTATACCCGAGAATCATCACTAAAGAAGCCAGTGCCTGACCGAATACCGTTTGCGGTGAAATATCACCATAGCCTACCGTAGTCAGGGTCACGATGGCCCAATAGATGCCTCGAGGAATACTGGTAAAACCGTTGCGGCCGCCCTCGATCAAATACATCATGGAACCTAAGATGGTCACCAAGGTGAGTACGGTAAATAGAAAGAGAAAAATTTTTCTACGGCTCGCTTTAAGGGCTCTGATTAAGTATTGCCCTTCACCAATATACTCCGCCAATTTTAACACCCGGAATACCCGAAGCACCCTTAAGAAACGAATGACGACCCAATATTGGGTGCCGGGAACAAATAATCTGAGATAGGTTGGAGCAATCGCCAACAGATCGACGATTCCAAAAAAACTTGTGGCATACTTCAGGGGTCGACCGACGCATATCAGTCGGAAGATATATTCTACGGTAAAAAGCAGGGTAAAAAACCATTCGATTCCGTAGAGAATGCCACCATATTTTGCTTGAATACTCGACACACTGTCGAGGAGCACGGCCAATATGCTGAGTAAAATACTCCAAATCAGTAGGATATCAAAAAGTCGCCCCGCAGGGGTGTCGGCCTCAAAGATGATTTCATGGACCTTGGCTCGCCAGCCGCTAAGGGGTTTTTTATCAGCACCAGGTATCACTAACAAGTAGCATAGCAGGCCAGGGAGTTAAGGTAGAACGAAAAATTTTCGGTCTCTAGAATGAGATTTACCCGTCAACCATGGGTAGCGAATCATTTTGAAACTATTACCGAAAATTTTCGGGATGGACCAAAGACACGAAGGTCTCGATGAATTTTTGTCCAATGGGATCATCGGAAATCTCTTCTTGTAAGCGAGAATAGATATTGAAGAGGGTTTTTTTGGGGAGGCCGTTGATTTCTAAGATTAACCAAAGGCTGGTAAGATAGGGGCGCAGATCAAAATCGCCGTCTAAAAAACGATCCAAGGCCTTAGAGATCACCAGACCCGATAGACTCCCATCATTAAATTCATAAAGGATGTTTCTCA
>JAJFLL010000163.1 GCA_021772695.1 Deltaproteobacteria bacterium | reverse complement strand
GTTTGAGGCAGCCTTTTTAACTCTGCAACTAGGGGCTCCCACGATTCAGCCTCGTTGCGTTCGGCGACGATAGACTGAAAAATAGCCTGACCTTGCTTCGAGAAAAAAGCGTCATCTGCTTCGACGATGGGTAAATTTTTCAGCTCACCTACTAATTCGTCGATGGCTAGAGGTTCCTCGCCTAATCGCTCGCGGATGGCGCGGCTTTGTCGGGCAAATAGCAGATCATCGGCGGTGAGCTCGGGGAGGCCTCGCATTTCCCCCACTAGGATTAGAAGGTTCTGAAATTCTTGATGACAGGACGGACAATGGGCCAAATGCTCTTGTAGCTGGGCCTGTTCTGCCTCAGAGAGATCTCCGAGAGCAGACAAACTCAAATGGATTTGAATTTTGTCACACTGCGTCATTTTCGGTACCTATCCCCAACCTGTCCTTGAGACTCTTCATGGCATGGTGAAAGTTAACTTTTACTGCAGATTCCGTAGACTCAAGGGCTTGGGCGATTTCCTTAAAAGGCAATTCTTGGTAAATCCTTAACATGACTACTTCTTTTTGCCGTGGCGGAAGCTCTTCCAGTGCCTGTTCCAGGAGATATTTTCGGTGGTTTTGCTCTTCGGCCTCCCGCACATCGTCAGAGCTGGCATCGGGAAGGTGTTCGGGGAGCTCAACCACCTCACGCCTGGGCCGCATAAGCTCGGTACGGCATAAATTAAGGGCAATGGCTGACAACCAAGTCTTGAGTGAACTCTTGAATTGAAATCCACCAAGGGCTCGATACGCCTTCAAAAAGGTTTTTTGAGTCACCTCATCGGCGTTTTCTTGGTTTTTCAACATGCGAAGTGACAAGTAATAAATGGGCCTTTGATAGGATTTCACAATCTCATCAAAGGCCTCTACATTACCGGCCAGAACTGCATCGATTAATTGACGGTCCCGTTCCAAATCTTCCCTTTCGCAAAAACGCGGGGGGAGTGTACCCAGACGTATTACCTCGCTACTAAGGGGTCGTCAAACCTACACTGGCCAAACCCCGAATAATAGCCCCACATTTCTTCTCATTCCAAGTCTTGCCTCCAAGAAAGAAATCTTTTAGGACAGGTCACCTATGGGACATACCCCCAATCGATTAGAAGATAACTGGACCAAGCTGAAGCCCCTGTTGCTACAGGAATGGGACCAACTTAGCGAAGCCGACCTCATGGCCACCGATTGCCGATTTGATAAATTGGTAGAGGTGATACGACAACGGTATGGTGGGCGTTTAGAAATTATTCAAGAAGCCAAAATAAGAGACATCTTAAACGAGATGCTTCACCGGGTTTCAACACGCCCCTAGGGATTCTCGAGTCTAAGCATATTCCTGCACCATCGAAACCAATTGTCGAGAATGAATGGCCTTCGTCAAATAAGCCGCTGCACCCAACTCAAGACTTTCCTCAGCAATTTCATCGTCGTTCAATACGCTTAAAATTAAAATAGGAATGTCTTCGCAGGTAGGATCTTTCCGCAATTGCCGAATAAAGCCAAAACCACTCATTCCCGGCAACATGAGATCCAAAAGGATTAAATCAGGTTTTAAGTGACGTGCTTTTTCTAAACCATCTATGGCAGTGGTAGCAATTTCGCAGGCAAAAAAGTTTTCTTCCAAGGCATCACGATATAGATCTGCGATTTCAAAATCGTCATCGACGAGGAGAATGAGCTTTTTGTTTCTAGACGGCATTAAGATTCCCCCAAAAATAAGACCTCAAACTCTACCCCAAGTAGAGAAAATAATACGAGTTCTCATTTTACTATTCAAGTTCTAGTAAAGGGCGGTAAAATTCCCTTTTTAGATAATCTATTATAACTCGCGGTATTTACACCTCATTGACTCAATTCTACCACCGGATTTTATTTGAGGCTTTCAGATTTGACCACTTCAAAGACATCAATACCTCCTCAAGCCAATGCTTCTATAATTGACCTTAGTCCGGTCATGGAGCAGATCCCCGCCATCGTCTGGACCACTGATCTAGATCTTAACATCACCCATTCTGTCGGAGGCGCCCTGGCCCATTTAGGGTTCAAACAACATGAAAACGTGGGACGAAACTTATTGGATCTGCTCGAGAGTCAAGAACCCGACGACCTACCGGTCTTGGCGCATCATAATGCCCTTCAAGGAATTTCTAGCACCTATGAAAGTAACTACCATGGACGCATCTATCACACGCACGTAGACGCCTATCGCGATGGGCAAGGAAAGATTTTGGGCACCATTGGGATCGCCTTCGACATCACAGATCGAGATCATGCCAAAAATCAATTGATGCAAAAGACAACCCAGACCCTGATGTACCAACAGGCGCTGCTATCTCTAGCCCGAATGAAAATCATGGATTTTTCTGAAATCCTAAAACAAATTACCCGAGTCGATGCTTGCACCTTGGGCGTAGAGCGAGTCAGTGTTTGGTTTTTTAATGAAGAGAGAAATTCCATTATATGCCAAAAGCTCTACAACCAAGACAAAGATAGTTTTGAAAGTGATCAAGTTTTACGGGCCGATGATTATCCAAAGTATTTTCAGGCCCTTGAAACGAGCCGTACCATTGCCGCTGATCAAGCCAGAACCGACCCCCGAACCTGTGAGTTTACCGATCAATACCTAACCAAGTTCGGCATCACTTCCATGCTCGATGTTCCGATTCGCCTTGGCGGAATTGTGGTGGGCATCGTGTGCCATGAGCATGTGGGAGCTTCTAGGCGATGGAGCGCCGAAGATCAAAGCTTCGCTGCATCGGTGGCTGACCTTGTCTCTTTAGCCATCGAGGCATCGGAAAGAAAAAAGGCTGAGGCCGCCTTGCGCATCACAACCGAAGAACTGATGCGTTCCAATCAAGAATTAGAACAATTTGCCTATGTAGCGTCCCATGATCTACAAGAACCCTTGCTTAAGGTCATCGCTTTTGCCGATCGCTTAATGGAAATCCTGAAGCCGCAATTGGAAATAGACACCAAGGCCCATGATTATTTTCTACGTCTTCAGGGTGGGGCAAATCGAATGCGCCAGTTGATAGACGACTTATTGCAAATGGCCCGAATCACCACAAGGGCTCAACCTTTTCAAGTGGTGGACTTGCAACAATTATTACAATCCGTGCTTTCTGATCTTGAAATTAGAATTCAAAACTCTTCCGGAAAACTCATCTTAGACACGTTGCCCCGTATCCACGGAGATGCACTACAATTACATCAATTATTTCAAAATCTCTTAGGAAATGCCCTGAAATTTAGCCGTCCTGGAATACCACCGGAGGTGCAAATAAAATGTCGTACTTTAAAAACCGGATTGGTGGAAATATCCGTTATAGATAATGGTATCGGAATAGATCCTCAGTATTGGGAAAAAATATTTAGACCTTTCCAGCGCTTGCACTCCAGAGACCAATTCGAAGGCAGTGGAATGGGGTTAACCCTCTGCCAAAAAATCGTTGAACGGCACGGGGGCAGAATTTCAGTCGCCTCTCAATTAAAGAAGGGCTCGGAATTCAAAATATTGCTGCCTATAATCCGAACAACCTAAGGGTACAGGTGGGTCATGGACAATAATGGCCAAAAAATAATTTTAATCGCAGAAGATGATGATGATCATTTTGTTTTGACCAATGAGGCCATTGAAATAGCCGATCTGAATTGCCTGATTCATCGGGTTCAAGACGGCGTAGAAATGTTGGACTATTTATACCGGAGGGAAAAATACCAAAGTCTTTCCGATCAAGCCCTCCCCTGTCTTATTCTTCTAGATCTCAATATGCCAAAAATGGACGGTCGCGAGGTGTTGGCAGAAATCAATCGTGAACCCCCGCTAAACCGAATACCATTACTCGCCTTGACCACTTCCCATTCCCAGGAAGACGTAACCCGACTCTACGAACTGGGGATCAATAGTTTTTTTCGCAAGCCCGCTCAATTTTCCGATTGGGTCAAAATGATGAGATTAATCAAGGCCTATTGGTTAGAAACCGCTATCCTACCTTGAATTTTTTCTACAGGGCAACCTTGGCAGACCTTTGTCGAAACTGTACATAATCATTTCAAGGGATTACGGTCTAACTAATTAATATTATTCAATTTTTTAAATTTTATTTTTTTTCGGCCCGTCCGGAACGAGACCAATTTCCCCTTGAGTTTTGATCCTTCAACCGCTACAGGTTCGTCCCTTTGCCAAAAATTTCGCGTTCGGGGGCTGACATCCCCAGGCACCCGAGGGACAATGACTTTTGCTTCTAGATCCATCTGATGAGGATTTGCCTATGAACCCATTTCCCCAAGTCGAGAATAGCTTGTACGATCCCCGCCACGAACGTGACAGTTGTGGCACCGGCTTGGTCGTTCAGATCAACAACACCCCTTCCCATCGAATTATTGAGATGGCCCTTGAGGCGGTCACCAACCTTACTCACCGTGGGGCCGTTTCTGCCGACATGAAAACCGGCGACGGTGCCGGGATCATGACGCAAATTCCCAAAGAGTTCTTCGACCAAGAAATTCGCAAACAAGGGGATGCCCTAGGAAATTTAGAAGACTTGGGCGTGGGAATGATTTTCTTTCCCCGTAACACCGACAATCGAGAACGCTGTCGCAGTATCATTGAAGACAATATTATTCATTACGGTTTGCAGATTCTTTCTTGGCGACAGGTTCCCGTTGATCCGGAATCCTTAGGAGAACAGGCCAAACGCACCTTGCCGCATATTGAACAGATTTTAATGGCTAGGGGAGAATATATTTCTCCCAAGGAATTTGAAAAAACCCTGCATCTGATTCGAAAAGCCAGTGAAAAACGTGTTATGGCCGAGAGTATCACGGATTTCTACATTCCGTCCTTTTCGTCCCGAACCATTGTTTACAAGGGTTTATTGGTCGCCCATCAAATTAAGCATTTTTACCGAGATTTAGCAGATCCGCTTTTTAAAAGTTCTTTTGCATTATTCCATCAACGTTTTTCCACAAACACGTTTCCCACTTGGGCCTTGGCTCAACCTTTTCGCATGATCGCCCACAATGGTGAAATCAATACCAT
>JAJFLL010000162.1 GCA_021772695.1 Deltaproteobacteria bacterium | reverse complement strand
CGATTTGAGTCTCTACCTTATCAAGGCCTTCGGCATTAAATGATGAAAGAAGCCGCGGCACAAAGAGCCCGAGCCGTCCGACGAGTCCTGTGGATCACCCTATTTTTGAACCTATTGGTGGCCGGCGCCAAACTGGGTTACGGTCAGTACACCGAGACCTTAAGCATGGTGGCCGACGGTTTCCATTCCCTGCTCGACAGTACCTCCAACATCATCGGCTTGATCGCCATGGGTTTCGCCGCCAAGCCCCCCGACCGCAACCACCCCTACGGTCACCGCAAGATCGAAGCCATCGTGGCCATCATGATCTCAGGCATGCTCTTCTTTGCCTGTTATGAAATTTTTACCCATGCCTGGGCTCGCCTGCACACCAAGATGGAACCGGACGTCACGCTGTGGAGCTTCCTCATCATGATCGTCACCATGGCCATCAATTACGGCGTGAGCCGCTACGAACACCGCAAGGGCCACGAATTGAAATCGCAGATTCTCACCTCCGACTCGGCCCATACGGCCAGTGACGTTTGGGCCTCTCTTTCGGTGTTGGTGGCCTTGGCCGGCGTCAAATTCAATATTCCCCATGTGGACATCATCGCCGCCAGCTTCATCGCCATCTTTGTGGGCTACAGCGGTTATAAAATCGTGGTGGAATCTTTAAACACTTTACTCGACAGTTCCCAATTGGATCCCAAACCCATCGTGCAGGCGGTCATGACCATCCCCGGCATCTTAAGCGCCCACAACGTACGCACCCGAGGCCATAGCACCGCCATCTTCATGGATCTCAATATTCACGTGGACCCCAAGCTCTCCCTAGAAGACGCCCACCAACTCACCCATCAGGTCATCGATAAGATCAAAGACACCTTTCCCGAAGTGGTTGACGTGGTGGTGCATACGGAGCCGGCGACTCATGGGCATGAGTAGAGGTTATTCAGGCTGATCCAACCGAGCTTGAAGGATCGCAATGCCCTCATTCGGCTAGAGAAGTTTTCTGGCGGCCCTAATACCGAACAAGCTCACCAATAACAGCATCAGTCCCCATGTCCAGAGGCCGGCGGTTTGTCCGCCACCCAAGGCGCAGGAGCCGCCGGAAATGGAGACAAAACCAAAGCCCCCTACTACCCCAACACCGGTGAAGGTGGCTTGGAGGCTTGGGTTATTGGGATCAGTGGAGTCCACCGTTAGCGTGGCCGTAAAGGTCCCCTCAGCGCTGGGGGTAAATGTGACGGTAACCGTGCAAGTGGTTCCGCTGGTCAGCGTAAAGCTGGTGCTGCCGCAGGGATTGGCACCGCCATTGGGATCTAAAGTATAGTTTCCCGAATCAGCCAATGTAATGTTGGTGACATCCAAATCCAAGGATCCAGCGTTGGTAATGCTTATATCGGCACTAGCGCTATCCCCCACGTTGATTTGACCAAAATCCGTCACTGGTGGGTCAATCATAATGAGTGGGAGGGCCTCTAAGGCCCCCATGTCTGGAGCAGATCCGAAGATGCGAGGATTGCCATCGTGATCGGTGGCCGGCAGAGCAGGCGCATTGGGGTCGCCCATGTCGATGGCCGGAGAACCGGGACCCAGGTGAAAGTTAAAGGCTACAGGATCGAGAAATAGTGGGTCTTGATTGATTTTATTGGCGCCCTGATTGGCACCGAGATCGTTGGGGTCACAAGAAATACCGACGACGCAAAATTCAGTAAAAATGTTGTTGAAGAGCAGGATGGTACCAGGTGCGGAATTTTCCACATTGATATCCTGGCCATTCATGGGCATGGCGGAATTATTCCAGACAATATTATTATAGACGTTGAAGGTGGTCATGGTGGCATTGATAATTAGATTGACACCCCCACCGGCGTTTCCAGCTGCATTTTCGGTAATGGTATTATTAATAAAGTTCAGGGTGGTTCCATTGAAATCCAGGAACATTCCTCCGCCGTCTACTTGAGCCATGCTATCGGCAACTATATTATTAATAATATTGGCGAAGGTAGATGTACCTGTACCTCGAAACCAGATAGCCCCGCCGTCTCCTGCTGAATCATTACCATCGATGAAAGTATTGTTCATCGCGGTGAAATCACCCATCGAAGTAGAGTGGTAGAGGCCACCGCCTTGACTATCGGCCGAAGCATTGCTGGAAGTATTATTATTAAAGGTAAAATTACCGTTACCAGTGTTGCTTCGGACAGAACCTCCATCACCTGAGGTGGCTGTGCTATTGGTAAATGTGTTGCCGCTTATAGTGCCGTTTCCGTTCCCGGTATTGGAATAAATGGCGCCGCCATCTGAAGAGGCCGTATGATCGGTAAAGGTATTGTCGGTAATGAAAAGATTTCCATCGCCGGTATTGGAATCAATGCCCCCACCATCTCCATTGCTTGCTTGATTATTGAAAAATGTCGAATTGCTTATGGTCAAATCACCATCCCCCGTGTTGACCGATAGCCCGCCCCCATCACCACTTTGATTGTTACTAAAACTAGATAAGTTTACGGTGAGATTACCGTTGCCTGCGTTGAGATTCGCTCCACCGCCGTTTTCACCGCTGTCGGTTTGATTGTTGATGAATTCGCAATTTTCTATTCTGAGATTGCCATTCCCCGTAGATGCTTCTAGTGCACCGCCGGCATTTCCTCCGGAGCGTCCTCGTTGAAAGGTAATATCTTGAATGGTGATATCACCGTCGCCGCTGCCAAGTTCCATAATACCATTGGCAAGTTGTCCGTCTAAAATGGTTACCCCAACTCCAGCACCCGCTAAGGTCAAATTAAAACTTCCCAGGCCGATCCCGTCAAAGGCAGCGCCCATAGTATCGTATTGGCCCGCCGCTAAGTTTATAGTGTCGTCCTCGTTAGAATTCACGGCCATGGTCAAAGCCGATTGTAAATCGGCTGAGTTGGTAACGTCGATGACTAAGGCATGACTGGAAGGAATTCCGTTAAAAAGTAAAAACATGAAGGTGAGTATGGAAAGGATTGATTTCATGGAGACTCCAGATGGATGGGGGTGACAATAAGGCATTGCCGCATGGTAATATCGCACCACTCAAAGCGTCCAGAAATATTTAAACCATCATTTTCAACTACTTACAAATCAGGCCCACCAAAAATCCCAGGACACCTTTCCCGAAGTGGTTGACGTGGTGGTGCATACGGAGCCGGCGACTCATGGGCATGAGTAGAGATTATTCCGGAATGATTTCTTTGCCGTTGATATAAGTCAGGTTTGGCAGGTTGGGTGATTCGGTTAGCATGGCATTGGCTTGGCGCCCGGTCCCATTATTGCGAATAACTATGGCGGTGAGTTTTCCTAAAGATACATTATTGGCCAGTAATTGAATGCCTTCATCATTGAGGCCGATGGTACTTAGGTCGAGGAAGCGCAACTCCCTCATGTCAACACCGGCGGCCAAAAACCCCACACCCATATTACCGATAGGGTTTTCCGAAATATCTAAGGAATTTAGTTTTAGGTAATAGGGGGAAGCCGCCAATGCCAGCACCCCCGGGGTCCCGATGCCGCTACGCTGCAGGCTCAACTCCCTAAGCTTTGGGAAATTGGCGCTGGCTGCGAGGACAGCCAGTCCCCCATTGGCAAGATAGTTTTCCCAAATACTTAAACGAATGAGATTTTTTAGGGTGGTGGCCTCAGCCAGGATTTGGCTAGCGGCCGCATCGATACCGTTGTTGCCCAAGGTAAGCGAGGTCAATTGTTTCAATGCCCGCAGTTGTAGCATTTTTCCAAGGGATGCTTCACTGATGGGCAGATCTTGAATCGTTAGCCCCCGCACCAATAAAAAATATTCGCTCCGGGTGAAGTCCCGTAAAAAATCCGTAAGATTTTGCTGCAATAACCTGTTGATCACCAAGGAAAACCCCCGAGTGGGATCAAATTCCAGCCTCATCTTAAATCCGAAACGTTCTTCCAAGGCCTTCTCAGTTTGGGCCTGGATCGCCTCCATACGCTGTTTGATTTGCAACATATGTTCGGGATCGCCACCGTGCCGCTTCATCCGGTCGAAGTTTAAGGCCAACTGCATCCACTCGCCTCGGGAATCGCCCGCCTCTAATAACTGATCGGCCATCAGGGCAAAGCGATTGGCGATTTTCGGATCCTCGGGATGTTGGATCTGCCAGGCAAGGAGTTCTTGATCGAATTTTTTTAGCGAGGCCGCTGATGTCGTTCCCCGCCACGCCATCCCCAATATTCCCAATGCGGTCGCGCTGAGGGCCGTGGCGAGGCCGGGCCAAAGGCCCTGCGAAGCGATGGCACCGCCGACGTCGGCGGTGGCGTTGGCGATGTCGGGGGTGAGTAAAGTAGCTAAGCCGGCGCCAAGCATCGGTAAGAGATGGCTTGGGTTAAAGCCCTTGGGGCGCTGGTCGGTTTTTTGCCAAGCCACATAGACTTGAATGATGGGATAAGGTCTGGGCAAGGAATTCCAAATCACGATGGGAATCAATTTGCGGGGATAAGCGCTGGCTTCGATGATCTTGTGGATGTCGCGGCGATTGGAGTGAATGATAGCATCGGCGGGAATATAGACCCCATCGTAATCTCCGCTTTGGGCAAAGGCGGTGACAGCCTGCATCATGCCCTTGTAGAGTTCCTTGGCGTCCACCTTGCCCATGAACTCCGTAGTGGGATTGATCCCCGGAAGCGTCAGGTATTTTTTCCCATCGCGTTCGATCTCGAAGACTTGAATGTAGCCCAATACCTGTTGATGCTTTTTATCGGCGAGGGCCAGTAATTTGAAATTTGGATTCCGCCACAACATTTGATCTGCGGCGGTACAGACCCCTGCGGAAAGTCCATGCAGACCATAAACGGGGCCTTTTACCGCACGGACTTCTAATTGTAGACTTTGCTCTTCTTGATAAGTGTATTTTTGTTTTTCGCTCTGGATAAGGGCTAGCGGCTCCACCAAGAGCTCCCTAACAATCTGTTCATGGCTTAGATCCGGGGCCTTCTGCATGACTTGACGGATCGCTGCTTTCAAAGGCTCATTGATATCGCTGCGGCTAAGAATATTTTTCTCGATGGCTTCGGCTTCATAGGCCTTAAGCATATTTCCCAAGATTTCCGTGCGTTTTTCGGTAGAGAGATCCTTACCGCCGGTTTTTTGGGTCCAAACCGCTTTCATCGCCTTGATCAAGGCCTTGGGGTCTTGCGAAAGTTGTTTTTTCTTTCCCTGTCCGACCAGCAGTACTTTCGGCACCTGATTCAGAGCCTGCTCCATAGACGCCTGGAGATTGTCTCGATCGCCTATGATTTGCTCCAACAGACCCAAACTGATGTAATCTTGGTTTTGAATACGGCTGATTTTTTCATTTAAGACGTCGTCCTGGGCAGCCAAGCGGTAGAGAAGTTTTTGGATTTCCGGACGGGCTTCCGCCGGACGTCCCTGCTCAAGGTAATCGGTGAGGGCGACAGCCAACTCCTGCGACCCAACCTCGGTTTCGGATTCAGTTGCACGGAGGGCGTTCAATACCTCAGCGATCTTACCCTCGGCGTCGGCCACCTCGCCCGCCTTAAATACCCAACTCCCCTCAGTCAGAGAAATGGTCTCGACCTGGGGCCGCCAAACCTGGGGAATATGTTTCCGCAGGTCCCCGGTAGCCACCATAAGTTTCATCAATCTCAATTGATTATTTTTTTGCACGAAACTGGCGCCGCTGGTGGGAGAAGTGCTTTGGATCAGGCCTAAGAGAAATTCTTCGCCATAATTTTGAATAATCTCCTCAATCTCACTGGAGCCAATTTCATCATGGATCATGGCATGGGAGTATTTTTTTAAAACGGGAAACAGTGCCTCGCCTTCTTTTAAAAAACTCTGATAGATGAAGGGGATGAAACCGTAGGTCTTTTCTACAAAGAAAAATATTTTCTCGCGATGGCTTGAGATATCCATTGGGATGATACCTATCTCAGTGGCCTCCATGACGCCCTCCAGCAGATTAAAGCCCAGACGAGGCCAACGTTTAAAGAGCTCGGCGTAGCAGGCAAGGTGGCTCAAAAATTTTTCACTGCCCAATTCAGCGAACACCCGCTGGTTTTCCTTAATATAACCCAATACCCTTTCCCGATTATGGGCGTTGAGTTGATCGATTATTTGGGAATATATTTGCAGACTTTGCTCAAAATGCTGGGGTGCGTATTGCTGCAGGAGGGAAAAAATATCAAACGCCAGCCAGACACTTTTCGAGGTTTTTTCCGCTATGGTTTTTAAAAAGGGAATAATTCGTTCGGAGTTCCAACCGGCCGCTACCAAAGGGTTCAGCGCATCAGGAAA
>JAJFLL010000161.1 GCA_021772695.1 Deltaproteobacteria bacterium | reverse complement strand
CCGGGCCAAGAAGGCAACTCAAAACGCTAAAATGGCACAGGCCGGAAAAACCCCTTACCCAGAAGCCTTGTCACAAATCAAAGAAGTATTGGCAGAGTGGGTCCATGGGAATAGCCACCACGATTTTGGAGACCCCGCTCTCAATTTACTGACCAAAATATTAGTGGGCAAGTCCTTGACTCCCCGTGCCCTGGCCTATCGATTTGGCGCGGATGGTTTGGTCACTACGGCAAAACCCTATATCTATGGCGACAAACTAGGTTTCAATATTCGCATCGAAAGTCAAAAGCAGGTGGTAGCCCATTTTGACGTGGATTTATTATTTAAACAGGTATTCCTCTTGGGAAAATGGCAAAGCGGTTGGGTGGCCCACCGAGGCCGAATGTACCTGCAAGATCAATTCAAATGGCGGGGCTACTGGACCCTATTCACTTTACAATTGGCGGAGTGGGCGCGTACCGGTAATTTCATCGCCATCGAATCGGAGGCCGGAACCGACGGAGGCAAGGCATCTATGGCTGATGTCTTTGACACGGCCAGGCCCGAAGACCTGGTCCAAATGAAGGATCAATTCAACAGGCATTTGGCTTACGAAGATATTGACCTCAATCCAGATATTTTAAATAATTTAGGCCGGATCGCACACCCTTGGGAAATCATGGACATTCAAGACGTGAATGGCCAAAGAATCGGCTATGACTTTTTAAAATCCTACCCATACTGTTGGCAGGGCATTCTTCCGGTTCAGGGGTTGGACTCCGTTCAATGGAATCGCCTCTTACACCGGGCCTTTGTAGAGAAAAAACTTTGGCAGCGGGACAGTCGTTTCCCGGTCCCCGCCAATACTCGGGCAGGTAAAATTGAGAGTGCAGAAGATTTACTCCATTACTTTCTCGATCAGTCCAGCCAACGCTTTCTTTCCTCGCTGCAACGCATGGAAGACCACCTAACTGAGTATTCGGCGCCTCCTGAGACCATCCTCGGTCCATTATGGAAACAATATCATGAAGAACGTATTCGACCCATGGAAGCGATGATCCAGGCCTTTCGTCAGAGTTTGCGAAATTTACCTCAAGAAATGGCCGCCGGGGAAATCAGCCTCCATGAAGCCCTGGACCTCTTACAGCAGGCCCAATCCGACTTGTTAGAATTTAAAGTTGCCTTACGAAACGTAACTGCCAACTTATACCAAGATTATTTGATTCATCATCGGATCGGGGTATTAGAAAAATTATTATTAGAATCTCAACATCACTTCGGCTCTGAGAGTAGTGCTGAGCTTGCACAGGATTATGAGAAACTGAGCATACAGATAGATGATTTTCTCGCCGCCTCGCCCTCTCTGTTTAGAAGAATGAAGCTTTTGAAGGCCATTGAGGGAGATGTGCATGCCAGCATCGATCTTCAAGCCCGCAAAAACGCCGAAAAATTATTGGAGCAGCGCTGGGGAAACCAAAAAATTCCTGAGGTTTTTGCGAATCGACTCGCCAATTTCATTTCAGAGGCTTTTTGGAATCATCTATATAAAGAACCCGCCCTCCTGGATCGCTTTCATGAAATGGCGACCTCACAAGCAACCGTTTACTTAGGGAAGCCTTGGGATTTTTCTACCGACTCTACCTTGGATTACCGGGATCTGCTATGGGGTATGGGAGCGATGCGATCCATGCATTCCCCATCCTTCCACAAGTTACAGTCCACTGAAGAAATTTTAGACTTGGCCAACCGGAACATGAGATCCCTGCGCGCTCTATTACCCAATCACCTGCCGTTGTTTTTAGTTAAGGGAAGTCATTTTAAGGCTCCGCTTCGAACTTTGCAGGGACAAGACTCTAATTTGACTTTGGTGGTCGCGCCTTCTCGGGGCTCTTATGAGGGCGGCATTTCCTTTTCGCTTTATCCAAATGCCCAAGTGTCTCATTTGCAAAAAGGGAAATCTCGACCTTTGTACCAGGTGGTCCTTCGGAATCATTCCCATCATCAAGAAATGGAAGTATTGGTTCCGCCACAACGGCATAGTCAAATACCAAAGAAAGTTAAACTCCCGCCCAATCCGTATCAAGCCTTGAGGTATCTTGCCGTGCGTTGGGCCCATGAGCAGGGCCTGAAAACACCGGGAGAAGATTATGTTCTCGACCTACCGTATCTTCCCGAATGGACCCCCATGATCGATGCTATGAATCACCTGAGCTTTACACCTTCGGAAAAACTTGCGGGACTGCCGCTTTCAAATCCCGAAGCACAAGCGGCATTCAGCCGCCTTCAGGCGCAGAATCCCTTTCGGGTTCCAAGACAAAAAAACGATTAAGCCAAAATAATTTATTATTTAATTTCTTTTAAAGTGACTTCTAGACCGAAGACACCACCGCCGACATTTTCAACGGTGTCGACGGGAGGTGACGTGAGGGGAGCCGCAACCACCAAGGTCATTTCCCCTTGATCATTAAGCTCCGAGCCGGTCAAGGTAATGGTACCACCGGAAACATTCGGAGCAACGGCACTATCGATGGTGACACTTCCAGTGGTTAAACTCAATCCGGACAAGGTCACAACTCCGCCACCGGTAAAAGTCAAACCATCGAAGGTTAAACTGGACCCGGAAAAATCAGTGGGCGTACTGTCTTCGTCGAGGACGATATCCAACTCGGTCAAACCCACCCCGTTGGGAGGCAAGGGAAAGGTAATCGTGGGCCAACCACCCGTCGTCAAAATGACCTCATCACCTTCACCGCTCAGGATAAAATCCCCCTGTACATCCGCGTTGACATCTAGATCGGTTTCAACGGGTGCGCCAATGGCCTGATGGCTTAGTATGGTTTTTACCGCCACAACTTCAAAAGTACGACCGCTACCGACTTCATTGCTACATCCCGGCAAGGCTTCCGGTGCCCTTCCCTGAATTTCAATCTGCATGATCCCTAATTTTGGACCATTGAGAAAGACATCAAGATAGGTGGCATGAAACTCTGCCTCTTCAGTAGGTGTGGTTTCTTTGGGGTTATATTCCACCAAGACATCCATGACGCCGCCGGGAGGCAATATGATTTCTTCGACTAAATTGCTCGAGGCTTCTTTAGACCGTCCATTAGCGGTGACCGAAATAATCTTAAAAAATTTGTCGTTATTGGTTCCTAATTCGAAGAGAACGCCTTGGACTCGCTGGGGTTCACTGGTGTTGTTATTGCGAATCTGGAAGGTCTTTTGCCTCGGTTGGCAGGCCATGGTCTCGATCTGAGAGACGGCCACAATACCGCTGACTTGAGGGGGAGTGGAACTGCAACCCCATGCAACCAAACAGCTCAGGCCGATACAGGTGAGAACAATTTTTTTGATGAATTCAGAAAACACGTCTTTTTTCCCTAACATCCCGATAATAGCTGTGGAGAAAGCCATCCCCGCTCACATAGGATTTATCGGAACAAAAGGGAAATGGTTGTGGTCGATGGGATAAAATGCTACCCCCTATTCAGCTATTGGAACGGGGTTTGTTTCCTTCAGAGGGTGTGCGGGGTAAATATATATAATTAAAAGGTTTTTATGGATCTCCGAAGACGGAAAGAGTGGGGAAGCTTCGTTTTTTGGATCTTCAGCTTGCTCATTCCCATATCCGTATGGGCTGAGCCCATGCCTGAACCGACCCTCAATGCGGCCAGTGATGCAGTCCTTGAGCACCGCGTCATTCCGAGCCGCAAGGTTTGGGAGTGGGTGGAGGCCAAGCCGCCCCGTTTTGAAATCGTCTTAAATATTCCTGCCACCCAACTAACCGTCTATGACGAGGGTAAGCCGGTGAGGCACCATAAAGTCTCGGTGGGCACGCCCAGATGGCCCACCCCCACCGGAAAATTCAACATCTATGAAATTCAGTGGAACCCCTGGTGGCTGCCGCCAGAGAGCGAGTGGGCCAAGGATGCCGAAAAAACCCCACCAGGGCCAAGAAACCCCCTGTACCCGGTCAAATTGATAATGGAGAAGGCCTTGCGGATCCATGGCACTCCCTCCACGTGGAGCATCGGCCGGGCCGCGAGCCACGGCTGTATGCGCATGCGTCGGGATGAGGTTCGAAATTTAGCGGAATTTTTGGAGTCCAATTTGGTAGCCAACCATGACCCTGCGATTTTTGAGGAATATCGAAAAAAGGTTTGGCAACCTTACAGTACAAAGTTAGACCCAGAACAGCACATTTGGGTTTATATGGTGTACCAACCGCTGGAACGTTGGTCCAATGCCTTGGTATTACACCCAAATTATTATGGTAGGCGTATTCCCTTTGAAGAACAGATCCTGGACCTGCTGCTGGCCTCGGGCGTCTACACGGCTCCCATTGATTTAGGAAAATTTCATGCCTTTAAAAAACAATCCCGCGGAACCACTATCATCCCCTTTCGAGACCTCTTGGCCGACGCAGCTGACACCGACGGACTACCCGACGGTTTCCAAGCCGCATGCCTTGAAAACGACACTCAAGAGTCGTTGGCTCAAATCCGGCAAACCTATAATACTCGCCTTGTCCCTGCTGTGGTGCCTATCGCCCAATACGGTGCAGAGTAAAACTTTTCCCACCGGTGACGGCACCCTGCGTCTCTACAATTATCACTTGGATGAAAGTCTTGAAATTACCTTCCGCAAGAGCGGAAAAATAGATCCGGCCGCATTGACCAAAATCAACCAGTTTCTTCGCTCCCGAGACAACGAAAGTATCACTCCCATCGATCCCAAATTACTCGACCTCCTCGATCACCTACAGGATCATTTTACTATTGATACGGTGGAAATTATTTCCGGTTACCGCAATCCCGACTTCAATTTAAAACTACTCAAAGAGGGTCGCAAGGTCTCGCCCCGCTCGCTACACACCAAAGGGCAGGCTGTTGACTTTCACATGGATGAAATTCGCGAAGAAACCCTGAGAGATTATTTATTGGGTCTCAAGCTTGGTGGTGTCGGCTATTACGGTCCACTAGATTTCGTTCACGTCGACACGGGCCCCTATCGCACCTGGGGAGGGGAAGAAACCTTTGCCCGCAAGCTCATCGGCATCTTAGACGCGACGGCTCCGGTCCAACTCACCAGCGACAAAAACGATTACTTACCTAAAGACCAACTGTACTTTGAATGGAAATTCTCTAAAGGCCTCGGCCCCAAAAATGTGGAAGGCGTTCGCTTGGAACATTTTTGGCGGGGTGAATGGGTGCCCTGCCCCTCGAGCAAAGCCATCCCTGAAAAGGAATCTCTCTTGCCCATTGCCGACCTCAATTGCCCGGTGGGCTACCAAAACAGTCGATTTGGCAAATACCGTTGGATCTTTCGCATCAAGGGAGACGAGAAGCTACTGAGTTCCAATGAGTTTTATCTAAAAAAGCAGTAATCTTCCGATCTGTTATTTCCCTTAGTGATCAGCCAAGTATAATACCCAAGTGACTTTTATCCAAGATACCGCGTTGATCGACGAATATCTGCCCACCTATGACTTTAAGACCACTCAAGGCTTAATCATTAATGGTTCCACGGCCAAGGTTTATCAGGCCTTACAATCGGTGAATCTTCTCAGCTCCCGCTGGAATCGTCTGCTCTTTCGTTTACGGGGCATGTCTACTGGGCCGGCCACCTTGTCGGATTTGACTCGAAAGGGATTTATCACATTGGGCCGTCGCAAAAATCAGGAATTGCTTTTGGGCATTGTCGGAAAATTTTGGCGACCTTCGGGATTTTTGCAAAAACTATCTCCTGAAGCCTTCAAGGCCTTTCAAACGGAAGGCTTCGCCAAGGCAGCCTGGGAATTTCACCTCAATTATTTATCTCCCCAAGAAACCTACCTCAGCACCCAAACCCGAATCCAATGCTACGGCAAAAATGCCCTGCGCTGGTTCAGTATCTATTGGAAGACCATCGAGCCATTTAGCTCCTTCACAAGAAAAGAGATTCTACGAACGGTAGAGAAACAATTCGAGACCTCCGCTTAATTTTTTCACAACAGGCCCGTGAATTTTATTTGAGGATGCCCCATTTTTGGAACAAGACCAGGCCCACCGCCAAAGAAAGCATCGCCAACGCTAAGGTGAGATAAAACGAGATTCCGGAGCGAAATAAAAAAATGGCGGTGATAAAAAACAGGAAGCTCGGGAGGGTCCAAAGCATTACATCTAGAGTGTAGGTCTCGAGCAGTTTGAGATCTCTTTTTTCTATATAAATCCAGATCAGGGAAAGAAAGGTGATGAGAGGCAGTGCGGTCAATAAAGCCGCCCATTTGGGAAAGGCCTTGGCCACCGTACTGATGGCGGCCACCAAGATTCCGGAAAGCACGGCTTTAAAGGTAAAAAATAGCCAGGTCGATGTCATGGGATTCACTCCTTTAAAAGGTGAAATGGAGCTAAACCAGTCCGTCTAGAGGAGCCAAGCATTTTACAAAATTTCACATATTGAGAACCCTGCACCCGTGAATTATTGCAATTCCGTAGAGTTTCGCAGAAACCTGTTTTATTTTTTACTGCAATATCAATAAGTTATATAATTGCCCCGCTTTGGCACTGTCCTTGCTTTATTAATACCTTGGAAGCCTAACCAAGGAGCGTTCCCATGTCGTGCCAAGTCATTTCATTAGCAGCTTATCGTCAGAACAAGGCGGCCGTGCAAAAACGGGGTCGCAATAAGATTTTATCGAAGTTGAGTCTGATGCGTGCCCTCATCGGGGTGTACCAGCAAGAGATGACTCGAGTGGCCCAAGACCCCGAGGTGGCACGGGTCTGTGCCGAAAAAGATTTAGATGCCACCAGCCAGATCTCTAATGATGTGGAACGGCTGCATCGCTTAGAAGCTTGCCTGCGTCAGGCGGTCTTTGAGAAGGGTGCCAAGGATTTACCCGAGGCCAGTCAAATGATTCGCTTCTGGGCGCCCGAATCCATCATCGAAACCCTCGACCAACTTTTGGCCAGTACCTACTCAGGGTTTCAAAAGATTGCGGCCCTAATTTCTCCCAATCCCCACACTGCATCCAAATTAGAATCTTACTAAAAATTAGCAGCCCAAGTGTCGCGAGATGACGATGCGCTGCACTTCGCTAGAGCCTTCGCCGATTTCGAGCAATTTTTGATCGCGAAAAAATTTTGCCACCGGGTATTCTTCCATGAGTCCATAACCGCCGTAGATCTGCACGGCGTGGTTGACGACGCGGTTCATCACTTCTGAGGCGAATAGTTTGGCCATGGAGGCGTGTTTCTCAAAGGGCTTTTCTTGGTCCTTCAACCAACAGGCCTTATAGAGTAAATTTCGCGCTGCCTCGATTTCTACGGCCATGTCGGCCAACTTAAAGGCAATGGCCTGGTGCTTACAAATGGGTTTGCCGAAGGTCTGTCGCACTTTGGCATATTCCAAGGCGGCCTCAAAGGCTCCTTGTGCGCCCCCTACTCCCATGGCGGCGATACCTAGACGGCCTGAATCTAAGGTGGAAAGCATCATGGGAAAACCCTTGCCCCGGGAACCGAGCAGATTGGACTCGGGCACCTTCACGTCTTCAAAATACAATTCGGCCGTATTCGAAGAACGCCACGTGAGTTTGTGGTGCATTTCGCGCGCGGTGAATCCCGGAGTGCCGGCCTCAACGATGATGCAACTGATTTCCTTTTTTTGGTCGCCATCACCGCCGGTCACCGCCTGAACGGTGACACCACCGGTCAGCTCATTGGCCGCATTGGTAATAAAAATTTTTGCGCCGTTGATGACCCAATGGCCGTCTTTGAGGACCGCCCGGGTTTTGCTATTGCCCGCATCGCTGCCCGCCTCAGGCTCGGTCAGGCCGAAACCCCAGAGCTGCTCACCGGAACATAACTTGGGCAGGTATTTTTCCTTTTGTTCCTCGGTGCCCCAACGATAGATAGGCATGATCCCCAAGGCGTTTTCGGCGGCCACGGTGGCGGCCTGACAGCCATCGACCCGGGCGATCTCTTCGACGGCTAAACAATAAGACAAAGAATCGAGGCCCTGGCCTCCGTATTTGGGATCTACCTGCATGCCGAAGAGTCCCAATTGGCCCATCTTTTGTGTCAGCTCAATACTGAAGGTCTCACTTTCATCGAGTTTTTGCCGTACCGGCTTGATTTCTTTTTCGGCAAAGTCACGGATGGTTTTGCGAAGCATCTCTTGTTCGTCGGTGAGGTCGAAATTCAACATGGTGCGTCCTTATATGATCAGTGGGTCAAATCAATAAATCCGAATGGCCTATCTCTTTTAGGTATTCGGGGTACAGTTGGTAGGCGGGCTTGATGGCCGGTAGCAATTTCAAAATCTTGGGAATGGGCCCCTTGGCCACCATCTCTCTGCGGGTCAGAGCCGCTATCAAATTTACCTTCCCGAACCAAAAACGATGGGCCACATCGGCCTTCATGGACATTTGCACATCGGCCTTAAAGTCTTCGTCATTGAAAGTTATGGGTACGGGATCAGCGCCCGTATCAGCCGAGATGCTTAGATCAGGATCGGAGTA
>JAJFLL010000017.1 GCA_021772695.1 Deltaproteobacteria bacterium | reverse complement strand
GTGTGTCCTTTTTGGCGGCCAAAACCTTTCACCTCTGAGACGGTCAGGCCTTGTACACCCACATCTTGGAGGGCTTCTTTAACTTCATCTAATTTAAAGGGTTTAATGATCGCTTCTACCTTTTTCATGTTCCCATCTCCTTAGGAATTAATTGGCATGTCCGTAGGGTGCGGTACCGACGAAATCGGGATAGGCTATATTGCCGTGTTCCCCGTAATCGAGACCTTCTCGCTCTTCTTCTTCGCTGACTCTCATGCCCATGACGGCCTTAATCACGCCCCAGAAGATAAAGGAGATTACCAAGGTGAAACCACCCACTGCCAGAACTCCGATGCCTTGGGAACCGAGTAATTTAGCACCACCGCCGAAGAACAGTCCGTCTCCGGTAGTGCCGGGGCTAAAGATATCCTGGGCAAAAAGACCAAGGGCCAAAGTTCCCCAGATGCCGTTCACCAAATGAACCGAAAGGGCCCCGACGGGATCGTCCAATTTTAACTTGTCGAACATGACCACCGAAAAGACCACCAGGACTCCGGCGATGCCGCCGATGATCAGGGCCGAACCCACACTAATAAAGGCACAGGGTGCGGTCACGGCCACCAGGCCGGCGAGACAACCGTTTAAGATCATCGACAGGTCTGGTTTGCCCAGCACCCACCAGGCCACGATGAGGGAAGTGATGATACCCGCTGCAGCGGCGGCATTGGTCACGACCGCGATACGACCAATATCGGCGGCAGCAGCGGCCATAGTGGACCCTGGGTTGAAGCCGAACCAACCGAGCCACAATACCATGGCACCTAAAGTTGCCAAAGATAACGAATGTCCGGGTACGGGATGGATCTTGCCGTCCTTAAATTTACCTTTGCGGGCTCCGAGTAAAATGCATCCTGCTAAAGCGGCCCAGCCGCCCACCGAATGGACCACCGTGGATCCGGCGAAATCCCAGAAGCCGAGGTTGGCGAGCCAACCGCCGCCCCAGATCCAATGACCGCTGACGGGATAAATAAATGCCACTAAGAGCAAACTGAATACCAAGAAGGAAAGAAACTTGATGCGCTCGGCGACCACCCCCGAAACGATAGTAGCGGCGGTGGCGGCGAAGACTAATTGAAAGAAAAATTTTACGTAGATCGGAACTCCAGCCCAACTGATGGAGGAGTAAACCCCTTGGTAGGTATCGCCGGTGGCCGGAGAATTATCGAGCCCCGATAATATTAATAGCCCCTGATGACCGATCAGACCATTGCCGTCACCGAACATGAGTCCCCAACCAACCACCCAGAAAGAAATGGAGGCCATGGCAAAAACCACAAAGTTTTTGGCGAGAATGTTTACCGCATTTTTCGATTGGCAAAGTCCCGCCTCTAACATGCCGAAACCGGTGTTCATGAAAAAGACCATCATGCCGGCCACCATGACCCAAACGGAATCAATCATGACTTTTAGATCAATAGGGGTGGGGTCTTCAGCAAAGACCAGGCGTGGCACTAAACCGGTGGCGAGCACCAGACTCACGCTTGCAAGCGCTTTCCAAAGCTTCATGGGATTCTCCTCCGAGCAAAGGGGTTACAACTCTCTTGCCGGTGAGATGCGCATGCACCGAACCGACTTACTAAAGGGATCAGGATAATCATTCTTGAGCAAATACGGTGCCACGCCGCTGAAAACATTCTTCCGATACAAATCATGGAGTTACTGTGTTAGTGAGCCAACAGGCACCGTCGCTAGGTGCAAAAAAATCGTGCAATTGCCCTAAAATTAATCATCGAAAGGCGGCGTGGCTGCATGGCCTCCATTTGGCTCATCGACGGATACAACTTTATTCGCTGTTCTCGGCGCTTCGAGGAATGGGAAGCCAAAGATCCTGAAGCCGGCAAGGCGGCCGCCTTAAAATGGTTGGGAGAATTTGCCCAATCAACGGGTGAAATCCTTTGGGTGGTTTTTGATCATTATTCCAGCCTCGAGCGGGAGCGAACAGAATCGAAAGCCTATGGCCTCAAGGTGATTTTGTCCCGGGGGGCCTATACGGCCGATGAGGAAATTGTGGCCATGGTCCAGGATCTCGGGGAGCGGGCCATCGTGATCAGCTCCGACAAGGAGGTCTTAAGCGGGGCCCGTCGCAACGGGGCCAGCATACTTAGCTCTCAAGAATTCGAAAGAGAGGTGGCGAAGGTACTCCAAGCCCTTTCGGGGGAGCGAGAAGACCTGACTCCCTGGCCCGAAACCACCGGAAGAGCTTTCAAACCGCCGAAGGAAAAAAAGAAGGCTTATCAGAAGCTCAGAAAATATCAGTAGAGATTTCGCGATTTATTGGGGTAGGACCCAGCCTTCCCCCATGGGGGTGGAGCCGGTAGGGCCTCCATGTTCTTACCTAATTCGGGGTGTAGCTCAGCCTGGTAGAGTGTTCGCTTCGGGAGCGAAAGGTCGCTGGTTCAAATCCAGTCACCCCGACCCTCATACGATTTATTGGGCCCAGGGAAATATTGGGTGCGAGTAGATGCCAGGCACAACCTTATTTAGATAACTTCGATAAGGTTTCCTGGCTCAAAAAAATGGGCCTTCCCAATCATCATGGTTCGCGGACACCAAACGAGGTGGAACCATGAAGTCTTTAAAAATATTAAGTAAATTTACCTTCATCCTTTGCGGTCTTTTACTGGGTACCGCACAGGCGCAGGCCGGTCTGCAAGATTTGACCGCAGCCCAACCCTTGGCCCTAAATGCCCACGACATCCTTCAAGCCTCTTTGAAACCCAGTGATCTTCAGGAAGGCACCTTCGTGCTGCGCTTTCAAGAAGTGGGAAAGGCCGAACCCACCGAAAAAACGATCACCCTCGAGGAGACCGTCAACCTTTGGACTCGGGACGTGGTGTTACAACGGTGGGGAGCCAAGGGAACACCCATGGCTCAATTCAATATTTACCTCTTGGCCAACAAGGCCTTGGCGGTGACCGCCAAAAAAGAAACGGACACCGGACATCCTCGGGTCAAACTTCCGGGGAAAAACCCGCTCATTGGAGAGAATAGCCCCGATACTCCGCCCGAAGACAGTGATCTTCCCGATGGCGCCCCGGTGGACACCCTCTTTTATCTAAGTTTGGCCAGTGAATGGGCTCCACCTAATGGTGGCCCGCTATATT
>JAJFLL010000160.1 GCA_021772695.1 Deltaproteobacteria bacterium | reverse complement strand
CTATGGGTTGGGATCAAAAAAGGGAGGCCATCGTTAAAGCAATTTTTCCATTAGATTTGAGTAATTTGAAATGGGAATTGTTTGATTTCGATTCGGTTTACCAATTGGAACGGACACGCCTGGCTCTTGGGGCCATGGCCCAAATGGGAAACCTAGAGGCTTCGGATTTGCTTATGGATCTAATGACATGGGATTTTGCCCAAGGAACGAACCCATGGTTAAATTTTATGGAACGTGAAAATTTGCTCGGAGTACAAATTATTTTGGAGCAGGCAGCCGAAGGTACACAGGGATTAAAATTTTTGGCCCGGCTATCTGAAGCAGGGTTCGATGACATTTTTTTAGACAAAATCGAAAGCCATTTTCCCCGGTGGGCCCATGTGGCGAATTCTCTCAATGCCACCCTCATTCCTACCTTGGGACGTTGGTATCTGAATCGTAAAAGTTTATTTGCTCTAAAAAGTTTGGAATCTTTAGCGGCGTCTCATCCCAGTGCTCGCTGGGTTTGGCATGGCCTGGGGTATTCCGTTGCCCTGCCATTTTCTATCCCTCCAACCTTACAAACCCAAAATTTTTTAAAATTAGTGGCTTATGCCAAGAATGACGTAGAAATGAGTCGTTTTCTTCAAGAACTCAGTTTGGACCCTAAAAATCCTCAAGGGCCCAGATGGGTCCAACTTTTAAAACTCCATGGTCCGGATTTTGAAGAGGATTTGTGACACATTTATTGACAATAGGGAAAAAATCCCGCTACAAAGGCCCCGCTCTTGCGGGAGTAACTCAGTGGTAGAGTGCAACCTTGCCAAGGTTGACGTCGCGGGTTCGAATCCCGTCTCCCGCTCATTCTAATAATATAAGTTGATGGTACAGCCCAACGGGTTTGCCTACCCTGCCGCAGGGCAGGGCGAACTCCATTTTCCGCCCCATTTTTTCCTTTTTGGGGTCTAAGAGAAAATCCCGCCATTGTCTTCATGCTAAGCGATTGAAATATATATTAAAAATTTAATTCTTCGGTCCCGATTCCAAATTGTTCTACAATGGGTCTGATAGAGGAGTGTGGAATCAAATGGCCCCATTGAGCAATATCGCGAAGCGAATTCTGGAAGCCCGTTATTTGAAGCGGGATACCCTGGGACGGGTTGTAGAAACTCCCAAAGATCTATTCAAACGGGTTGCCCACCACGTGGCGCAGGTCGAAGGACAATGGAGCTCCCTCGATGAGGTGGACTACTACGAAAACGAATATTACCAGATGATGAATCAACTGGAATTTCTGCCAAATTCACCGACCTTGATGAATGCAGGCCGCCCTAAGGGCCAACTCGCTGCCTGTTTTGTCTTACCACTTCCCGATAGTATTGAGGGGATCACTAAAGCGGTTCAGCAAATGATGATGATCCATAAGAGCGGTGGCGGCACCGGTTTTAGTTTTTCTTCAGTGCGGCCGGCCAATGATACCGTAGCCTCTACCGGGGGCCCTGCAAGCGGGCCAGTGGAATTTATCAAGGTCTTTGATACGGCAACCGATGTGGTCAAACAAGGCGGTTGCCGTCGTGGTGCCAACATGGGCGTACTGCGGGTAGACCATCCCGATATCTTTGATTTTGTGGCGGCCAAATCAAAAGGTGCCTTACAAAATTTCAATTTATCCGTGGCCATCACCAGTCATTTTATGCGCTGTCTGAAAAAGGGGACTACTTATCCCTTAGTAAACCCGCGAAACGGTAAAATCGTGCGATTTGTCCCTGCCAAAGACGTTTTTTCAGCCATCTGTAAGGCGGCTTGGGAGACCGGTGATCCTGGGTTGCTTTTTATTGACGAGATCAACCGCCACAACCCAGTTCCGCATATCGGAAAGATTGAGGCAACCAACCCCTGCGGTGAACAACCCTTATTGGCCCATGAGAGTTGCAACCTAGGGTCTATTAATTTGGCAAAGATGGTGGCATCGGGCGAATTCGATGAAGAACGTTTTGAAATCGTCATCGATCTTGCCGTTCGATTTTTAGACAATGTTATCGATGCTAATCATTATCCATATCCAGAAATCGAACGCATGAGTAAGGGCATAAGAAAAATCGGCTTGGGGGTGATGGGTTTTGCTGAAATGTTGATGATATTAGGGATTCCCTATGATTCCGCGAAGGCAAGGTCCTACGCCACCAGTATGATGAAATTGTTTTTAAAACGTTGCCGTCAGGCCAGTGCTTCCTTAGCCAAACAAAGGGGACCATTCGCCAATTACCCGGGGTCCACCTTAGAAAAGGCCAAAATACCTCCCCTAAGAAACGCCACCCTAACCACCATTGCCCCTACGGGCACCTTGGCCCTTCTGGCCAATACCACGAGCGGCATTGAGCCGGCCTTTGCCTTAAGTTTTTATCGCCGCAGTCTGAACGGAGAAGAATTTTTAGAAGTGATAAAGTGTTTTCGTGAAAAAATGGAGGCCGAGGGTTTGGCCGATCCCGCCATTTTTGAGGAGGTAGCCGTCACGGGAAGTATTCAAAATATCGAAAAAATTCCCAAAAAGCTACGAGATGTTTTTAAAACCGCCCACGATATTAGCCCCATGGATCACGTTCGGATGCAGGCGGTCTTTCAAAAATATACGGATAATGCGGTGAGTAAAACCGTGAATTTACCGGAGAAGAGCAGCTACGAAGATGTGCAGAAAATTTATATGAGTGCTTACGAGGCCAAGTGCAAGGGCATCACCATTTATCGCTATGGCAGCCACCCCGAACAAGTACTGGTAAAAGGGGAAGGGAAGAAAAAGGGGAAATCTAAAATTGTTTTAAAGGATGATCCCAACCAGGCTTTTATTTGTGGTCATTAATTTTGGGCATTCATTTTTTTGATCAATTGGGCCCAGGCCTGGCGTGACATCCAAGGCGCAAACTTTCTTCCATTGACGTAAACGGAGGGAGTGCCTTGCAAGCCCACGCTTTTGCCTTGTTCTAAATCAGCCGTGATACGATTTTTCGCCCCTTCACCCTGCAGGCATTGTTCAAATTTAGGTAAGTCTAACTTTAGCTTTTCGGCCATATTTAATAATGATGCCTTCTGAAATTTGGGTTGTCTCTCAAAAGCCATGTCATGGTATTCCCAGAATTTACCCTGTTCGCCGGCGCAATAAGCGGCGAACGCCGTATTGCAGGCTTGTTGATGCATGGATCTTTGCATGGATGGGTTGCAATTCTTATCGAGAGGATAATTCATAAAGACGAATTTGATTTTATCTTGGTATTGCTTGAGAATGGGCTTTAAGGTTTGCGCGGCCCGCTTGCAATAAGGGCATTCAAAATCACTAAATTCGACTACCACAATTTTCGCATCGGCATTTCCAAAAAAAGTTCGCCCCGAAACATCGATTTCTTTGGGGGATTGTTTGAAAAAGGCCTCGAAATAGGTGTCGAGTTTGTCTTGGGGAATCTCTTGAGCGAATTGTTTGTGGCCGGTGTGCAATAATACAGCGCCTACAGAAAAAAGGATGACCAAGTAACCCAGACTTTTCATCCAGGGAATATTTTTAAATTCCATAGTGCTCACCTTATACAGAGTTATCATCAGTAAGAAGTTGATCAAATAGAGACTCGAACAAAATAGACATACCGATTGCAGTATGGCCACACTCACATAGGCCAAGACGACACTTAGCAATAGGCTGGCCACCACCAAGAGGAAGGGTAGGGCCAGGGTGCGACCAGAATCTTGAGGTTCAATCTTGGCCCAAATCAGGGCTCCGGCCAAATAGAGGTAAAACAAGAGTCCCAGGCCGGCTAAGGGAAGGGTACCCGCCTCGGCAAAGCGACTCATTAAAACGGCATTACAATTGATGTATGCACTGATATCGCACAAAGTCTGACCGGCAAATCCTGATTTCAAAATGCGAAAGTGCAGGATAGTCAAATAAAGCGAGGCCATTATTCCCAAAAGGGACAGAATAAAGGATGCCCACCAAGGGCCATTTCGAAAGGGAGTTGGGGATTTTTTCATGATTTCTTATCTACGCTTTAAATGAATTATTCGGTTGGACCCTACTCTGAATCCATTGGGCTTACAACCAAAAAGGCTACAGATATCAGGGCTGTTGACAATCGGCGCCGATTGGGCCATGTGCGGTTAAGTTATGGCCACCCGTATTTCATGGAATCGATTTCTTAGCGAGTACCTCAATACCGAGCTCTCACATTACCTTTGGTTGAGGGCATTGAGTTATTTAGAATATGTGGGCTATCGAAAGATGGTCAAAGCCCTTCAATATCAAGAGGTCAACCGCGAGGTTTATCATCACCTTTCCGATGAGATCCGGCATAGTTATTTGCTGAAAGAATTAGCGGAAAAATCCTTTGAAGGGCGTTATTTTCATGTGCCCTTAGAACCTTCTTTTATTCATTGTGCCGAATCTTATTTTCAAGACATCGATAGGGAAGTTGACCTTTGGGTTGAAAATCTCGGACAAGGCGAACGGCCCTATTTGTGTTACTTGCTAGTCAGTTATCTGATTGAAAAAAGGGCCATGGTGGTTTACCCGCAATATTATGCTCAAGCGCCTGAAAACACCTTTAAATTAATATTACAAAAAATCATCAAAGACGAACGAGAACATCTCAATTACCTCGAGGAACATTTGGCCAAATTACCTGAGTCCAAGGCTTTTCAGAGTAGTCCTATCTGGCCTTTTGAAGAAGCTCGCTTCGAAACGTTTTTAGGCGATTTTAAACAATGTCTCGCCTGAGACATTCCATTGACGATTCAACTGGGGATCATTAAATTCGACTGCTATGACTCAAAAGAAAAACCTGGCCAAACACCGGGTTAAAATCGATCAAATTGATGAGAAGATTCTCAAACTGTTGAGCCAAAGGGGCAAGGAAGTTGAATCCATTGGTCGTATCAAGCAGTCTAAGGGCGCGGATTATCACGTGCCTGAGCGAGAAGCGGTGTTATTGGGTCGGCTCAAAAAGCACAATGCCGGGCCATATTCCAACCAGGCCATCGAAGCCATATTTCGTGAGATCCTTTCTGCCTCATTGGCCTTAGAGGCCCCATTACACGTGGCTTACCTGGGACCTGAGGCTACTTTTACTCACCTCTCTGCCATCAAGCGTTTTGGGATATCCGCTAAATTTTTACCCCAGTCCACCCTGCGAATGGTTTTTGAAGAGGTGGGCAATCATCGGGTGGATTACGGCATTGTCCCCATTGAAAACTCTACCGAAGGGGTGGTGAGTCATACCCTTGATCTCTTCATGGAATTTACCCTACAGATTTGCGGGGAAATTCAGATGGAAATCTCCCATAATTTATTGTCACGCTCCAAGCAATTAAAAGACATTAAAAAGGTATACAGCCATTCCCATGCCCTTGGGCAATGCCGGCAATGGCTAGAAAAGAATTTGCCCAACGTACCTTTAAAGGCTGTTTCGAGTACAGCCAAGGCCGCTGAGATCGCTCAAAAAGAAAAAGGCGCTGCAGCCATTGCAAGTACCTATGCCGCAAACATTTATTCTCTGACGATTTTACGAAAACATATTGAAGACCAGCCCAATAACTTTACACGCTTTTTGGTCATTGGCCATAAAACCCCTGCCCCCACCGGTACCGATAAGACTTCAGTGATGTTTTCCATTAAAGATGAACCAGGGGTCCTATTTCATCTCTTGAAGCCTTTTGCTGATGCCGGTCTCAATCTAACCAAGATTGAATCCCGCCCCTTAAAGAAGAAAACCTGGGAATATGTCTTTTTCATCGATGTTGATGGGCATGCCAACGATAAGAAAGTTGCTGCGGCCTTGGCCAAAGTAGAAAAAGTATGCAGCATTGCGCAGGTTTTAGGTTTTTATCCAAAAGAGACGAGTAATTAGGTGCTGTTTGAAAACAATATTTATCCAAGTTTGTATTTTGGGTTTGGGATTGATGGGTGGTTGTCTTGCCTTTGATTTAAAACAAAGGGGACTGGCTCGTCGCGTG
>JAJFLL010000159.1 GCA_021772695.1 Deltaproteobacteria bacterium | reverse complement strand
ACTTAAACCAGGACCCAGGCTATCTAAAAGATAATGCTGCGGAGTTTCCCGAAGGCCGTCCGAGCCGGCGGGATTTTCTCAAACTGATGGGATTCACGGTTAGTACCGCTTCCTTGGTGGCCTGTTCTCGCGCACCGATCCATAAGGCCATTCCGTTTTTAAACAAGCCGGAGGAACTGACCCCGGGTTTGGCCAATTGGTATGCCACGACCTGTGGAGGTTGCGATGCAGGTTGCAGCTTGTTGGTAAAATCTCGGGACGGCCGGCCCATCAAGGTGGAAGGCAATCCCCAATCGCCCATGACTCATGGGGGGGCCTGTGCGGTGGGGCAAGCCAGTTTGCTTTCACTTTATGACGAAGCACGATTAAGCGGACCCCAATGGAAGGGGCAAGGGATGCCCTGGCAACGGTTTGATGAAAAGGTGCGGGCCAGTTTGCGGGCCGTGGGAGCCGGGGGTCAAAAGGTTGTATTGCTGACAGGGACCGTTCTGAGTCCCACCACTAAAAAACTCATCAAAGCATTTTTGTCTAATTTCCCGCAGGGGGAACACATCCAATTTGACCCGATTTCTGTTGAGGCCATTCGTCTTGCCTCGGAAAACGCCTTTGGATTGCCAGTGCTGCCGGCATACCGCCTGGATCGGGCGAAGGTGGTGGTGGGATTGAATGCGGATTTTTTGGGTGCTTGGATTTCTCCGGTGGAATTTACCGATGCCTACGCAAAAAATCGGAAATTACAAAAACCGGTGGTCCTCTCCAAGCACTACCAATTGGAGGCGGACTTTTCTTTGACGGGCAGCAATGCCGATAAGCGGATTCCCATCGGTGCCTCCGAGGAACCGGCCGTGATTTTGGCCCTGCTCAGTCGTGTTAGGCAACATGCCGGGCAGAGTGCCGTTTCCGATTTACCTCCAAGCTCGGTTAAGACCGAAGTTCTCGATAAAATTGCCGAGGAACTATGGATCAACCGGGGCAGCTCTTTAGTCTTAAGCGGCAGCAACGACGTTCGGGTGCATCTGGGGGTCCATGCGCTTAATTCTTTCTTGGGAAATATTGGACATACGGTGGATCTGGATAACCCTTCCTTCCAAAAACAGGGCAGTGATGTGGCCTTGAGTCGGCTTTTAAAAGAGATGAAGCAGGGTAAAGTGGGGGCTTTATTGGCAGACGGTGTTAACCCGGCTTACGATAATCCCCTGAGCGCTGATTTTAAAAAAGCCATTCCCAAGTTGTCTTTTTCATTATCCTTTAGCAACTACCGGAATGAAACCGCCGCTCTGACCACGGCCATCGCTCCAGGGTTGAACTACCTGGAATCCTGGAACGACGCCGAACCGAAGGCCAATCTTTATCACCTGCAACAACCGCTCATTGCACCGCTGTTTGATAACCGTGCTTTTCAGGACAGTCTGCTTCGTTGGATGAACGGCAGTGGGGATTATTACGCCTATCTTCAGGAATACTGGGCACAAAATATTTTTCCTAAACAAAGCAAACATTTGCTGTCGAAAAAATTTTGGAATCAATGTCTCCATGATGGTGTTTTCGCAGCACCCCAGCAGGTCACTCAGAATTATCCATTGAAAGTTTCACAGAGCGAAATGCTTACAAAGCTGAAGCAATCTTTGGGCACGGCCAACGAGGGAATGGAATTGGTGCTCTACGAGTCGGTGGCCCTTAGAGATGGCAGGAATGCCAACAATCCCTGGAATCAGGAACTGCCCGATCCAGTCACCAAGGTGACTTGGGATAATTTTGCCAAGCTGGCACCGTCCACAGCACATCGTTTAGGACTCAAGGAAGGAGACATCCTTCAAGTAACGGGAGCTGCCGGGGCCGTGAAGCTTCCCGTTCATTTGCAACCGGGGCTTCACCCAAAAAACGTGTCGGTGGCCTTGGGCTACGGTAGGACCGGGGCCGGCAAGGTGGGCGACCGAGTAGGGAAAGATCTTTATCCCTGGGTGATCCAAGCCGACGAGACTTTTGTTTATACCGGTAGCGCTGTCACTCTGAAGAAAACCGGCGACCGGGCCAAGCTCGCTACCACCCAGACCCACGGTCGCATGGAAGGCCGTCCCATCATCAAGGAAACCGAATTAAAGAAATGGGAGTGGGATCCAAAGGCCGGCAACGAAGACCATCCCCCCTTGGAATCCTTATGGCCGAAGTGGGGCACCGGGCCCGAGAATTGGGGCTTGGCCATCGACTTGAACGCCTGCACCGGATGCTCCGCTTGTGTCATCAGTTGCCAGGTGGAAAACAACGTGCCGGTGGTAGGTAAGGATGAGGTGTGGCGCCGTCGTGAGATGCATTGGATTAGAATCGACCGGTATTATTCCGGCTCGGAGGCTGAGCCGGAAGTTGCCCATCAGCCCATGCTGTGCCAGCACTGCGCCGATGCCCCTTGCGAGACCGTTTGCCCCGTTTTGGCCACCGTCCACAGTTCCGACGGCTTGAATCAGCAGGTCTACAATCGCTGCGTGGGAACCCGGTACTGCGCCAACAACTGTCCTTACAAGGTAAGGCGGTTCAATTGGTTCGATTACGCCGATAATTCCGAATTCGATTATTACCTCAATAACGACCTGGGAAAAATGGTGCTGAATCCTGATGTGGTGGTGCGCTCCCGGGGAGTCATGGAAAAATGCTCCATGTGCATCCAGAGAATTCAGGAGGGAAAACTTATGGCCAAGCAGGAGGGGAAAGACCTGAAAGACGGCGAGATCAAGATGGCTTGCGAGCAATCGTGTCCTTCCCAGGCCATTGTCTTCGGCAATCTGAAGGATCCGGAAAGTCGTGTCGCTAAGTCGACCCGAGACCCGCGCTATTACCGTGTACTTGAAGAATTGGGCGTGCGGCCCAACGTGGGTTACTTAACCAAGGTGAGGAATAAGGGATAGTTCATGGCGAGATTAACCGTTGCCAGCGCGATGAGGCCTCTACAAGTCCTGGGGGACAGAACCATCAAGGACATCACCGAAGACGTGTGCCGGCCGGTGGAACAGAGATCTGGATGGGGTTGGAAGACATTATTCATCGTGGCTTTTCTCACCATGGCCATGGGTGTGGGCATGGTCACCTATCAGACCCTCAAGGGAATTGGGGTATGGGGTCTGAATAAGACGGTGGGTTGGGCCTTCGACATCACTAATTTTGTCTTTTGGGTGGGGATCGGCCATGCCGGCACGCTGATCTCCGCCATCCTGCTGCTGTTTCGCCAGAAGTGGCGCACTTCCATCAATCGGGCGGCCGAGGCGATGACCATCTTTGCAGTCATCTGCGCAGGGATTTTTCCCGTCATCCACATGGGCCGGCCCTGGTTGGCCTTCTGGGTATTTCCCTACCCAAATATGCGCGGTTCCTTGTGGGTGAATTTTCGGTCCCCGCTACTTTGGGACGTCTTCGCCATCAGCACCTATTTTCTCATCTCTTTGGTATTTTGGTACGTGGGGATGATTCCCGACCTAGCAACCATGCGGGATAGGACTAAGGGCAAGATCAAGAAATTCTTGTTTTCGCTATTTAGTCTGGGTTGGGACGGTTCCAGTCGCACTTGGGCCAGGTATGAGGCCCTTACCTTGATCCTGGCCGGCTTGGCGACCCCAATTGTGGTTTCAGTGCACACCATTGTCAGTATTGATTTTGCCACCTCCGTGATACCGGGATGGCATACGACCATTTTTCCGCCCTATTTTGTGGTGGGAGCGGTTTTCTCGGGCTTTGGCATGGTCCTGACCCTGTTGATCATCACCCGCAAGGTGATGCACTGGGAAAATTACATCACCATGCATCACCTGGAGAATGTGTGTAAGGTCTTGCTATTGACCGGGTCTATTGTGGGATTTGCCTACCTGACGGAATTTTTCGTCGCTTGGTACAGTGGAAACCAATATGAACTCTTCACTTTCTTAAATCGTGCCAAGGGGCCCTACGCTTGGGCCTATTGGACCATGGTCTCCTGCAATTTGTTGGTGCCCCAATTCCTATGGTTTAAAAAAATACGCACCAGCATTCCTGCCATGTTCGTCATTTCAATTTTAGTTAATGTGGGGATGTGGTTCGAGCGTTTTGTCATCATCGTTACCTCTCTGCACCGGGACTACTTGCCTTCCAGTTGGGTGATGTACAAGCCGACGGTCATCGAGGTGGGTACGCTGATCGGGAGTTTCGGATTATTTTTCACCTGCTTCCTGCTTTTCATCCGCTTTCTTCCGGGGATCGCCATCCATGAGGTCAAAATAGTGGCCTCGGCGCAGCAGAAGCGGGAGGAGGTGATTCGGAATGTATAGACGTTTTCTGGTGGGCACCTTCGACGATGAAAAAAAGCTGCTGGCCTCGGTGCGTTCGTTGCGAAACCACCATATCGACATTTACGATGTCTATTCACCCTACGCCATCCACGGGATCGATGAGGCAATGGGACTGGGCCGGTCCCGATTGCCTTGGGTGACCTTCATTGCAGCGTTCATCGGCCTTGTCTTGGCCATGTTATTCCAATTTTGGACCTCCGTAGTCGATTGGCCCATTAACGTTGGGGGCAAGCCCGATAACAGCACCTTGGCCTTTTTACCGGTCGCTTTTGAGATCACTATTTTATTCGGCGGTTTCGGCACGGTCTTGGCGTTTTTTTTTCGGGGCCGCCTGTTCCCGGGAAAAAAGCCCAGTTTTTATCAACATGGAATTTCCGATGATACCTTTGGCCTGGTTTTAGAACATAGCGACGCTAGTTTCGATGACGAATTCGCCGGGGAAATTATGCGGCAGTTAGGTGCAGTTAAAGTAAAGAGTCAGGTTTTTCATTCATGAATCTCTTGGGCAAAATAATTTGCGTTTTATTTTTGAGTGGGCTCGTATTTTCTTGTCAGCGGGATCCGAAAAAACCCAATTACGAATTCTTGCCTGAGATGACTCAGTCCATTCCATATGACAGTTTTGCTCCCAATCCCAATAATCCCGGAGGCAAGACCCTGATGCGGCCCGTTGCAGGCACCATCCCCCGGGGAACCATGCCTTATCCCTATGCCGCCGGGAAAGAAGGGTTGGAACAAGCCGCCATGCAATTACAAAACCCCATTCCCTTCAG
>JAJFLL010000158.1 GCA_021772695.1 Deltaproteobacteria bacterium | reverse complement strand
CTTTTTATTCGCCTTTTTTCTACATTTCCTAGGACGCCTTTGCGGCATTATTGAAATTTACCTGGCGGCCCGCTTTTTAGGGTCGAGATTGAGTCTCCTAGATTGCTATCTTCTGGCTTCTATGACCATCGTCGTCAATATGCTCTTTGTATTTATTCCAGGTTCGGTGGGGGTCATGGAAGGTGCCTACGCTGGGGTTTTCGGCATGGTGGGACAAAATCCGGCCTTGGGTGCCTCCATACAAATCGTCAGGCGATTGCGCATGGTCTTCTGGGTAGCCGTAGGCTTTTTATTCCTCGGCCCCCTTGGTGATAAGTCCATCAGCCCCGAAAGAACTTCCCCGGCTTAAATTTATCTTGATTCTCCTCTATAATGTTGAAAAGAATGGATTACGAAAGAGTTTTAATCATTTCAGGACCTTTGAAAAATTTTCCAGGGGTAAGATCGATTTCTAGATGCCGCTCCGTTAAAGAACATGATGACTTCTCAAGCGCAGGACATGACCTTGAAGACTAAAGGTCTCAAAATATTAGCCTTTTTAGCACTTCTTGCCGTCACTTATATCCTTTTTCCTAGGATCGCTCGGCTTCCCACCCTGGTCAGTCGCCAGGCTCCGCCAGCTGCCCAGCCCCTGAGTGGTCCCGATCAGAAACAATTTGCCGAAGCTGAGATATTTGCCCAAACCCTGCAATACCTCTCGAAAAATTATTATGACACCGAATCTCTGAATCCCCGTGAATTGCTGAAAGAGGCCCTTCTGGGCATTTCCCGCAATATTCCCGAGGTGGTGGTGGATTATCCCGAACGGGGTAATCATATTAATCTTGAGGTCAATGGGGTGCAGAAGAAGTTCACGATCCCCAAATTGAATGATCCCACCGACTTCTTACCTGTCATTCAAGAGACCTTTACCTTCATCGCACAAAATTACGATGGTGAAACCAGCTTAGAAGACATTCAGTATGTTTCTATCAATGGCATGCTCAAATCTTTAGATCCCCATTCGGCTTTATTACCTCCAAAGGTGTTCAATGAATTTAAGACCCAAACTGAGGGTGAATTTGGCGGCATAGGTATTGTCATTGGATTGAAAGACGAAGAACTCACCGTCATTGCACCCCTTCCCAATACTCCGGCCGGCCGTGCTGGTTTGCGACCCAAAGATAAGATTGTGCAAATTGGCGAAGAAGCTACCGTAAATATGAGTTTGACCGAGGCGGTGGAACGGCTTCGCGGCAAGGTGGGAACCTCGGTCAGCCTGGTCTTAGAACGTGACGGCGCCTCCGCACCCATTGAGGTCACCCTAACTCGAGGTAATATTAAAATTGAATCGGTTCAGGCCAAACTTCTTTCTGATCCGAGAGGAGATGTTGGCGTTTTACGGGTGAAAAGTTTTCAAGAAGAGACCTTGGGAGAAATCAAGCGGCACCTTTCCGCCATGAAAAAACAATCCAAGAATTTCAAGGGGGTTGTTTTAGATATGCGGAATAACCCCGGCGGCCTGCTCAATCAAGCCATCGATATCGCCGATTTATTTCTCAAAGAAGGCACCATTGTGTTGACCGTAGGGGCTAAAAATCAGGTCCTTGAGGTCAATCGGGCACACGGGTCCGATGCCGATGAAAGTTATCCTTTGGTAGTACTGGTCAATGAGGGGTCTGCATCGGCTAGCGAAATCGTCTCGGGCGCTTTGAAAAAAAATAATCGTGCCGTCATTATGGGCAAACAGACCTTTGGCAAAGGTAGTGTCCAATCGGTCTATGCGCTCAAGGGCGGTGCGGCATTAAAAATTACCGTGGCCCAATACCTAACCCCGGGGAAAGTCTCTATTCAATCGGTTGGCATTACACCAGACGTTAAAATGTTACCCATGAAAGTCGACTCAAAGAAGGTTGATATTTTAGAATCTGAAACTTTTCGCGAAAAAGATTTAGAAAAACATCTTGAAAGTAATCTGGTGCAAAACGGCAAGCCCGTGTACGTTCTTGAATACTTTCAAGCCACCAAAGATGAAGACGAAGAAGCTGCCAGTGCCTATACTGCCGAAATCGACACCAAGGAAGATTTTGAATTGGGTGTCGCCCAAAAAATCTTGTTGAACACACAGACTCAGGGCCGCGAGGGCCTATTGGGTGAAATTTCATCCTTGATCGAACAAAGCCGCAGCGAAGAATCCGTTAAAGCCACGGAAGCCCTCAAGGGTATTGGTATTGATTGGAGTTTAACTCCTATTACCTCAGGAAAACCGAAGGCAGCGGCTACCTTTAATATTAAATCTTCGGTGGGCCAGAGGCTAAAGGCCGGTGAAGAAGTAGAATTAGAATTACAAATTCGCAATGTGGGCGACGCACCTTTTCATCGCCTCATCGCCACAACAGAAAGCAAACATTTTTTACTTAAAAATCGAGAATTTATCTTTGGCAAAGTCCTCCCCGGGGAAACTAGAAAATGGAAGGTACCGCTTAAAGTACCCGCAAGCGCTTTGAGTCGTGAAGATCCGGTGACCTTTAAGTTTAGCGAGGGTAACGGGCAAGTCCCTGAAAATTTCTTAACTGTATTACAAACTCAACCTCTGGAACGCCCCAATTACGCTTATCAGATCGAATGGTTTGAAAACGGCAAGCAAGGATCTTTGGGTGACGGCGATAAAGTAGTTGAGAGGGGTGAAAGAATTACATTGAAAGTTAATGTAGAAAACCAAGGTATCGGTAAAAGTAAAGAAACCATGGTAAACCTGAAAAATTCCGATGGACAAAGTATTTTTCTGAATAGTGGCCGTGTTAAATTAGAAGAAATAGGGCCAGGCGAAAGCAAAGAAGCCATATTGAGTTTTACAGTTGGGTCCAAATTTGAAAAAGACGAAATCGAATTAGATCTAATCATTCAAGACAACGAATCTCAGGAAGTACTGCGTGATAAATTAAAATTTCCGGTGGGCAAGGACCAATTTGCCTTAAAACCCCTAGGAGTTCAGTCCGGACCGCTTTTAACCCTAGAAAAACAACCCTACCCTACCAAGACCCAATCCAGCCGGCTATCGATCTCTGGAACCGTATCGGATCCCAGCGGACTAAAAGATCTCTCAGTTTTTGTCGGTGAAAATAAGGCCTATTTAAAAACTTTTACTGATCTTAAAAATAAAGAAAAAGACAGTATCAAAGAGTCTTCTTTTGTCGCCGCCGTACCCTTAGAAGAAAATGAAAACAATCTCATCACTATTTTGGCTAGGGACCGGCAAAACCTGACTACTCGAAAGAGTTTTTACATCTATAAAGAGTAGATGTTTCGCCAATGAAGGTTTTTAACTCCTCCAAACAATTTCCCAGCAAAACCGGACGGTCCGTCATCGCCTTGGGAAACTTTGACGGGGTTCACCTGGCCCACCAAGCCATGTTTCAAATGACCCGCCGCCTGGCCAAAAAATTAAAAGCAAGAAGTATCGTTTATACTTTTCACCCCCACCCGGCTAAGGTCCTCTCTAGAAACAGTCAGACCTTAATGATCAATACTCTTGAACAAAAATTAGAACTCTTAGGCTTTCATAAGCTAGACAGTGTCGTCGTAGAGCCCTTCGACACCAAGTTCGCTTCTCTGGGACCCAAGGAATGGTTTGACACGGTTTTACACCAACGGCTTCGAGCAGTTGGAGTTGTAGCAGGCTATGATTTTACATTTGGAACTAAGCGCAGCGGCACCTCGGAATTACTGCACAAACTGTGCGAACAACACCAAATCCATAGTGAAATTCTTAAGGCACAACTGACTGACGGAACATTGATTAGCTCATCACAAATTCGTCAATTTGTCAGCTTAGGGAAAATGGGGCTCGCAGCACAATTGTTGGGACGCCCTTATTACCTTGATGGAAAAGTGATTCAAGGGTTTGGGCGCGGTACGACCATCGGTATTCCAACCGCAAACCTGAAAGTATTGAATGAGTTGATCCCGTCCCAAGGAGTATATGCCTGCATTGCCAAAGTTGGTCGCCGCAATTATCCTGCGGTGACGAACATCGGCATGAACCCAACCTTCGGTGGAGAAAGTCTCAGTGTAGAAACACACCTGTTGGGCTTTTCGAAGAATATTTACGGCAAACAGATTCGTCTATTTTTTGTTGAAAAGATTCGTGAGGAAAAAAACTTTGGCTCCATCGAAGCCTTGGTGGCTCAGATACATGAAGACATTGCCCAGGCAAAAAGGATTTTAGCCAAAATAAAAAAATCATTGGGCCCCATGCGATAGTCGGAACTTCACCAAAATTACTTTAAATTCTGAAATTTAAAAAACTCTATGATTTTTAGGGGCCGTGTTCATCAACGGGCCATCGATGATCGGGAGGAATAGGCATGTCAGGCGGCGTGTTGGGCCCACCACCGGGTCCATCGAACAACTGGGTCTGAGTCCCTACCAATGCCGCGGCGGTGCCAAATACTGCTGCTCCCACCGCACAGCCAACGCCTCCCCAGATGTGCTTATTGTGGGCTCGTTTCGAACGTTGGACCAGAGATCCTACGGCGCATCCCACCGCAGTGGTGCCACCAATAAAAAGTCCCTGTCGCACTCCCTTTGGAGCTTGGCTGGGGCGAAGCCCTAGACCGAGCCCTAAAGAAACTGCCCCAAGACCGCCTACAGTACCTTGAGCGATGATCCAATCTCGGTCACTGCGTTTTAAACTTCTTCCAAGGTCACGTTCGATTACTTTGGTGGTTTCAGCCAAGGGGGATTCATTAAACTTAAGCGGCACCTCTTTAAATTCACCGTCGACAAAAACCCTCACCTGACTTTTAAAAACAGGGTTAAAGCCTTTATTTTCGGTATCATAGAAAAGTATTCTCAGTACTGCGAGAGCGGCTACAACCGGTTCACGGTGGGTGACGGCCGGTTCACTTTTAAAATGTTTTTCTAAATCAGCCTTTAATTTCACCGTATCGACAAACACCAACAGACCTTTAACGGCCTTTTTCGGTTTCGGTTCGGACTCCAATCGCGGCCCTTCGGGTACCCTTTCGTACTCAACCTTAACTTTGGTATGCTTAAATATCAAATCCACCATGCGCTCCACTTGTGGACGTTTTTCCGAAAGCCAAGGTAATTCTGCGTTGGTTTCTCCGACTTCGACTTCTAACAGGTCCCGCATTTTCTTTTGGGTTTCTTTAGAAAGCAATGAAGCCTTTAGACTTTGTAGAGCGGCCTTTTCTGCTGAGGTTTTAATTAGGGGAATGGCAATCCGGCATTCTTCAATGAAATTTTTACCCAATTTTGAACCACGCTGCTTTGAATCAAGCGCCTCGGCGTGAGTCAATGCTCCACAAAAATCCCGAGCCTTTTCTATACCCGATGTCAATTCTACGTAGGACTCATATGCATCAAAGGTATTTTCATCGAAGGGAATTTTTTGTCCCGCCGATAAGGTCGTAATGATATGGGCCACAAAGGATTCCAATTGGCGCAAGTGCTCGGAAATTTTTGTATCTTCCCCTGATAGGGTAACGGCTATTTCCGGTGTAATTATATTGTCTAAAAATGCTCGGTACCGCGGAACCAGTCCCAGTATGGAATCCACGTGGGCCGCACGAGATCGCGCCGCTTCAGGCAAGTTTGGGTCCCCCTTAAAGAAACTTATTTTCCCGATAAAATCTTGAACCGAGGCAGGGTCACTGTTGGCAAAGACATCTAAAACAGCGGTTTCTAATTCTTTAACATCTCTTAACTTCGACCCACCTTGTGGAAAAAGAATGCGGCCGGTTACGATATAATTGGCCAATACCAAGGGAAAAATGGCGTTCTTATTGCGGCGATCCGGTTCCTTGCTTGCCACTCCGGCTGAAGACAAGGTCGTCCCTAAAATCCTGACGGTATCTAAAACCTTGGCGGTCTCATCGCCATGTTGAATGAACCAGGTAATGGCATCTTGACTATTCAAGTATTCGCCAGGGACTCCGGCTTGTTTTACGGATAGTTCAAATTTTTGGATATTGCGGTCAAAGCGGATTCGAAAGGTATCGGGACCGGCTTCTGAGGACTTGGTACCCGATCGATCGGTGACGGTCATGATCACATGGCACTCGTCACTTTCACTTCGTTGCACTAAGGCGGTAGCAGCCTCACCACAGTCGGCATGGGGGATTTCCAGACCGTCATAGGTAATTCTTAAGGGTCGTTGGGTCGGCGAGGTCATAACTCCACTTACTCCTTTGAGTTATGTCCGCGATTCCCTGAGGCCCCACCCAAGAAATTGTTATGAGATTTTAAAGGGTTAGACCGCCACTCGGGTTAGCGATCTGATCAATGCTTCCTAACCTATCGTCAATGATTGTCAATAGTTGTGAGGATTAAAGTCTAAAGAAAAAGGGTTCCCACCACAGAGGAAATCCATTATGGGAAACCCCCAATTTCCAGAATCTGGAGGAAGATTTTTATGGCCGAGTTATTGAGAGACCTTTGGATGTTTATGAAGGTTAGGAAAAAATTCTGGTTGGCCCCGATCATCGTGGTGTTATTACTCATGGGGACCCTGATTGTTTTGTCCCAAGGGTCCGCCATCGCACCGTTTATTTATACCCTATTCTAGGACTCCGTGAAAAAATTCCTACAAAATTTGGGTTTGGTGTTGGTTTCTACCCTATTGATCCTTGGCACCCTGGAGCTTGGGGTTCGCTATCTACATAGGAATCTCGGAAAGTATCCCAAAAAGGATCCTATTCTGCACCACGCCTTAGTACCCAATGCCGTTTTGGAACGCATTAAAGACGAATTCGCGGTCACCTATAGAATCAATTCCCTCGGCCTGCGAAATGAGGAATTTTCAATCGAAAAACCTCAAGACACCTTTCGCGTTTTAATGCTGGGAGATTCCTATACCTTCGGAATCGGTGTCGAGATTGAAGAAACCTTTGCCAAACAACTGGAAAAGCGACTCAACGCAGCGGGAGGTCCCAAAAAGATTGAGGTTATCAACGCCGGTGTATCTTCCTATTCACCCATCATTGAATATCTCTTTTTGGTCCATAAAGGCTTAAGCTACCAGCCCGATCTAGTGATTCTGAATTACGATATATCTGACGTACAAGACGATTATAAATACACTCAAATTGCTGAGTTCGACGCAGAGGGGCGGCCCCTTAAGGTCAACCCTATAGAGGTGCAATATTATTACCGAGAGATTCGAAAAGGCATCGCTTCGAATATTCCCCTGCTGCAAAAATTGCGTCTCCACCAATTTATTATGGAGCGAGTTTATCAATTGATGGGAAAACGAGATGTGCCCCATTACTATGAAATGGCTAAAGTGATTTCCGGTGATATCGAATACGACCGTGATCTACCAATGCGAGAGAATGCGGGAGATTGGAAACAACACTTTGACAGTTCCGCAAAATATTTGGGCTTGATCGACGAATTATTGAAGGAAAATAATATCGCTTTCGCCATTGCGACCTACCCCTATGCCATTTTAATTAGTGAGCAAGAATGGAAGATTGGAAGGCGACTGAGGGGATTTGATGAAAAAATTTATCCCACCAAACTATTTGATTACCTCGCCGAGTTTTGCAAGGAACGGGGTATTCCTTTCCTCAACTCCACGCCGGATTTTATTGCCGCTCAAGAGTACCCCTTGTATTACGCCTATGACGGGCATTTTACTCCAGCAGGGCATGCCATCGCAGGCAAAGCCATGACCCAATTTGTTTTAGACAAACAACTCTTGGCACCAAAATCATCCCTCGTTGATAAAAGCCACCACGTGGCTAACCCTTAGGGACCGAAGGGATCTACGGGAAATCGCATTCCTGGAGCATCCTGGTTTGCAGCTCCGCCTAAGAAAAAGCTCAATAAAAAGTAGGCTGCTCCACCGACGATGGCTCCGCCGAGTCCCACCAAACCTTCGGTCAGCGGGCGATTACGATAGCCGGTCAAAGGTTGGATCACATAATGGCTGAATAAGGCCGTGCAACCTGCTGAGCCGATGGCCGCGAAGGGAGTACCTATTCCTAAACGCAATTCGGGACTGGAGCGAACATCAGGGTAGGTCTCGGCAAAGATAGCACCGGCCGCACCGATTCCGCAGGCAACCGCTTCAAGGATGGGCAAGTGAACCTCAGAAAAATCTTGGGATCCTTCGAGCTGTCTTTCCAAATGGCGTAAGTAACGACGGATATCATTCAGCTCCTCACGTGAGGCCGTCATAGAGACCTGACGTACCCTGCCTTCTTGATAGAGACGAAAGCTAGGGACTTCACCATCGGAACCGAAGAACCGGCGTATATATGCGATGCCCAATAAAACAAATTCACGGCGAGTGGTAGCATTGGTATCGATGGCCAAATCAAGGTCCCGTTGAAAACCTGGGAAATCGAGATGCAATCGAAACGAATCCCTGTCATGGGAGGGGTGATGCCGCTCGAGATTGCGCCAAAAGGAATCGGAAACTCGTGCAAAACTGGGGCGAGCCACTCCCATGTCAGGATAAAACCAATCCATAGCCATATTGGCGTCGCTGGACTCCTCACGAATGACCTCCTGCAGGGCCTGGCGACCGATCAAGTTGGCGACATGGGAACGTATATGGTAATCAGTCAGGTCTTGACCTTCAGCGGGTGCCATAAAATTGAGAACTTCAACATCTTGAAGGAATAGCTCCGTACCCCTAAGGTCCTCGCCTAAGGAACCCAAGTGATCCCGCAGAATTTCAAAAAAGGACGCTCGCTCCCCACCAGAAATTTGCTCTTGATAGACCCTGGAATAGGCATTCATAGCACGGAGGGTGCTATCGTTGAATATAAAGGGCCGCTGCAAGGCTTGTGCGATGACCATTTCACGACAAAAATTATCGACAAGTTGTAATTGGTCATAACGCTCGCGAGACGGACTGGTAAACCCTCTAACGGCGTCCTCTGAACTTAAGAGCAGGGCCATGTCTGATTCAGAAAAAAAGTGGCGGCGAAAGGTATTGAGTCGAGGCACCTCGTCTAAAATGGAGTTGACCCAACCGATGCGATCCAACATTCCATCGATCATACTCACCCAAGAGGACCGACGAATGACCTGAAGCCTCCCGAGCAGACGGCTTAAAATGGAATCACCCGAATCGGCAAAGGTGGAAAGAATAGCGTTTCCTAAATTAAAGGGGTCACCCAGGTCATCTTCAGCACCGGGCAATCGGGCCTCACCGGTCACCAGGTATTGGGACAAAATCATATACACCATTTCCATGCCTGCGCTGACCTCGTGACCGGTTCTCAGCAGGCTGCCCGTTAAACGAAGGCTGTTTTGAATTTGGGCGGTGTTACTATGAGCTTCATACCACTCCCGCAGACTAGTGCTATTGGCAGGGGACAAAATGAATTGGTCACCAGATCGGTCAAATTGCACCATCCTGACGGCGGTGGCACCTTGCCCCGGCTCTCGCAATGGCAATATGACGTGGCACCCGTCCTGAGAGGAATCCTCGGGTGGTCCTTCAACACATTCGGGGGTAGATGAGATCTGAGATTGAAAATGAATTCGTAGATCGGTCATGGGGCACTATTCTCCCGTAGTGCCCCCACAGGATTAAAAATTCGCCCTATTTTCAAACACTTCCTTAATCTGGAGATAAAAATAGGAACGCTGATCTATCGGTAAACCATAAGAATGGTTGCGTTTTTTTGCTTTGCCTGGACCCAGCTCCCGCTACCTCTTTCTATGAAATCCTCTAACGGACTTCCCAAACGTCTATGCGAAGGTCCCTCAGGCAGCACCACGAAAATAGGCCACGGTTTCTTGGACTCCTACGGGCAAAGCTTTTGCGGGCTGCCAGCCCAGCTCCCGCTGGATGCGCGCTGAGGCAATGCTACTGCGGCGTTGCTCCCCAGCCTTACCCGGCCCAAATTGAGCCGGTTTATCTAAGGCCAAGGCTTGAACAATATTTTCATAAAGTTCAATCACATTGGTTTCTACCCCAGTGCCAATATTGTAGATTCCCTGGGCTTCAGGCTTTAGAGCAAGGAGGTTGGCAGCAACCACATCGGTCACGAAGACATAATCTCGAGTCTGCAGGCCATCCCCATGAATCACCGGGGTTTCACCCTTGAGTAACTTAGTGATAAAAATGGCCACGACGCCTGCTTCACCATGGGGATTCTGTCTGGGTCCATAAACATTGGCATAGCGAAGGGAGACGAAGGGAATTCCATAGGTGTCGGTATAAAACTGTAAATACTTATCGCCCAATAGCTTGGTTATTCCGTAAGGACTAGCCGGGTGGGTAGCATGACATTCATCGGCGGGGAAGGTTTCTTGTTCACCATAAACAGCGCCGCCAGATGATGAAAAAATAAACCGCCCTACCCCAACTTTTCTTCCAGCCTCTAGCAAGCGCAGCATGCCCAGTCCATTGACCTCACAATCATAGAGCGGATCGGCCACAGATTTTCGCACATCCATTTGTGCCGCATGATGATTGATGACATCGGGCTTAAAATCGATAATAGCGTGCTCTGCGGCCACGGAACGAATATCCGCTTCATAAAATTTGGCCTGCGGGTTTAAATTTGCCCTTACACCCGTCACCAAATTATCGAGCACGGCCACTTCATGATCAGCCTGAATATAGGCATCTTGGATTTGCGAGGCGATAAACCCGGCGCCACCGGTAATCATTATTTTCATAGTTATTTCTTGGATCTTCCTTTAGGGCTCTTGCCCTTTACTTTTCATAGGGATATTCCTAGGATGAGATGGGTACCTGATGAATATATTAGAAAAAATTTCAACCGAAAAATCTCGCCTCGGGGCTACCATTTTGTCCCATTATTATCAAGAAGGGGCTATACAAGATCTCGCCGATTTTGTCGGGGATTCCCTGGCCATGGCCCAATTCTGTGAAAAAACCGATGCCGAGGTGATTGTGGTTTGTGGGGTACGATTCATGGCTGAAACAGCCAAGACACTCAACCCCACCCGAAAGGTGTTATTACCCGATTTAGAAGCAGGCTGTTCCTTGGCCGACAGTTGCCAGCCGGCGCCCTTTCAAAATTTCAAAAATAAATTAAATGACCCCTACGTGGTCATGTATATTAACTCCTCCCCAGAGATCAAAGCCTTATCCGACGTGGTCTGTACCTCGAGTAACGCCGAGAAGATCATTCGTTCCATTCCACAAGAGCGGCAAATCCTCTTCGGGCCCGACCGTCACCTTGGCCGGTACCTTATCGAAAAAACCGGCCGAGATATGGTGCTCTGGCAAGGGGTCTGCATCGTCCATGAAACCTTTAATGAGAAAAATTTATTAAAACTCAAGGCCACCCATCCCGAATCACAGATCATCGCCCACCCCGAATGTGAGGCCAATATATTGCGCCACGCCGACTTTATCGGTTCCACCTCGAAACTATTACAATTCACTCAAGATTCCGATGCCCGCTCCTTCATCGTATTAACCGAGGCAGGCATCATGCATCAAATGGCCAAGGCTTCTCCTAATAAAGAATTTATTCCCGGGCCCGACGATAGCGGTTGCAACTGTGCCGAGTGCCCCTACATGCGACTGAATACCTTAGAAAAACTCTACCTCTGCATGAAAGAAGAAAGTCCTGAGATTGAAATGAGTCCTGAATTGATTACGGCGTCGGGTTTGCCTTTGAAAAGGATGATGGAGATCTCTGCGGCTTAGGCTCGAATTCTTTTAAGAAACATTCCTTTCTCTACAGTATCCTTCATGGCCATGGAACTGGTATTCCTTAAAACCGTCACCTTGCTCAGCATGACGTCATTCTGTCATAATCCTAACCCTGCCTAAATTGTGTCTTCGACAGAAAAGCCGAAGATTTTCCTTGGAGTGCTCGCCACCGAGGCTAAATGGATATTTGTGATCTAATTGAACCTGGTAAGTCACCTCACATTTTTTTTGAGTTTTCGGGTCACGGTATTGGCAGGCCCCCGTGTCTCGTTGGTAGATATGGTCTTTGAGTTTATTGGGGATGTATCGAGTTCTTCGCACCGCCGACGTCGGCGGTGCTAGTTTAATTGAATATTCTGCTATTTTTGATGGCACCAGAGATTGCACACTTTGATTCACCTTCAACGGTGCTACATTTCTTGATTCCCTTTTCACCGCCGGCGTCGGCGGTGGCGTTGGTTCTTGCTGTTGCTGTATTAGGCAGGGTGGCAGATCGATTTCGTTCCTGATCAGGCTTCCCCCCAGGGCCCGGGCTCCACAAGGGGCCCCGACCCTGGGGGATTCTTTAATTTTGGGGGATTTCTTTTGCTCTTTGAGATTTTCTTCTGGGAGTAAATTTTCGGGACTTTTGTTGTGGATGCTTGGTTTTTTTTTGGTGTAGGCTTGCTTTTTTATTTTTTCTCTTCGT
>JAJFLL010000157.1 GCA_021772695.1 Deltaproteobacteria bacterium | reverse complement strand
GCCAAGTGCTCGGTATGGATTGGCGGGTAGATATTCGAAAGGAGTGGGATCGGTTGCAAGTCAAGTCCGTGCAGGGTAACTTTGATCCGGTTTTACTTTTTTCTAAACCGGAAGTTTTTTTACCCATTGTGCAGAGCTTGCTTGAGAGTGTCGGGAGCCGGTCGGGATTTATTTTTAATCTAGGTCACGGCATCTTGCCCGAGACCCCCGTGGACCATGTGATGGCCTTAGTGGATTACGTTCATGCCTTTAAAGTCGACTCTACTCCCAAACAATAATATTTTTCCATTCGGGCCGTTTCTTTAAAGCGGAGCATTCAATCTGGGTATATCCGGCACCCGTACCGATTCTGACAATGCTGAAGCAGAGTTGGCTCACCGTATCGGCCGTGTAATAGAATTTTTTATCGATTCCCTTGATGGAATATTTTTTGATCCAAATTCCATTGTCGCTATCTTCGGGTTTGTCTTGGGACCAAGCAAGGTGAGAAATTCCCCCGGCAAACATTAATAATAGTACAATAAAGGCAATTCGTTTCATGACGGTTACTCCCTTCGGAGCGCCCTTATCGGATTTTTTGGCCTAGGGTTGCCCGTCCTATTTAACCACGTACCATTTGTGAGACGGTATGGACCCAAGTGGGATGAGAATTCAGGGAGGGGATTAGGAGTAAATCTTCACCTCCGGCCGATAAAAAATCTCCTCTGCCGCGAATGCCGATTTCCTCAAGTGTTTCTAAACAATCGGCCACAAAACTCGGACAGAAAACCACCAGCCGTTTTTTACCCTTTTGAGGAAGCTCTTTCAGTAAGAGGTCGGTAAAGGGCTGAATCCAGGGCGTTCGGCCCAACCGGCTTTGAAAGGCAATAGAGTAGTCGGCTTCAGAAAAATTAAGGCCCTTCGCTATGGCCTTGGCGGTCTGAAAACAATGAGCTCGATAACACATTCCGTTGGCGGGAACTAAGCGTTCACAGCAGTCCTCTGATTGTAAGCAATGTTTTTTTGAAGTGTCTTCCTTTAGAATGTGCCGTTCCGGCAGGCCGTGAAAACTGAATAAAAAATAATCGGGGCGAAAGGTGTCGATCAAGGGTCGGGCAATTTCCATATGACTGCGTATGAATCCCTCGTGGTCGAAGAAGGGTGGAATGAAACGCAGGTCGGGAAAATTTTTCTTGCCGCGAATGAATTTTAAAACCACATCTTCTGCGGTGCCGGTGGAAGAGGCGGCATACTGGGGGTAAAGGGGGAAGGCGCGGATTTCTTTAACCCCAGCGGTGGCCAATTTTTCCAAGGCCTCTGGAATGCTCGGGGACCCATAACGCATACCTACTTCGACCCGGTATTCGTCACCTAGCTGAGCTTGGACTAGGGCGGCCAATTGCAAGGTATGGCTGCGCAAGGGAGATCCCTGGGCTCCCCAGATTTTCTGATAGGCCTTGGCGGATTTAGGCGCGCGAAAAGGAACGATGATGCCTTGCACCAACAACCAGCGGGCTACCGGGTGAATATCGATGACCCTTGGGTCCATCAAAAACTGGCGCAGATAACGCCTCACCTCGGGCGTATGCGGAGCATCTGGAGTGCCCAAATTAATTAGTAGTACTCCGATCATTTAGATCCCCGGTTTAATTACCGCCAGCAACACCACCCCGATCAAAACCAGAGTGGGTATTTCGTTGATTATGCGACAGGCCTTTTCTGAAAGAAAAAAGTCACCACGGGCGAATCTCTTTTGAGTCATGCCGGCAAAGATTTGATAGGCGATCAATACAACTACCAAAAGCAATTTAAGATGAAACCATGGTGCCGAAAGCACCACCGGGTTTTGGCTGATTAATAATAGCCCCAATAAGATCGTCACCAGCATAGCCGGGTGCATGATGATGTAGAGTAACTTTCGTTCCATTTGAGAATAGGCTTGGCACAACTCAGGGTTATTTTGATATTTGACGTGATAAACAAAGAGTCTGAAGATATAAAATAATCCAGCGAACCAGGCGACCATGCCGATAATGTGGAGGGCCTTTAATACCAGATAAAATTGCATGGCTTTTCCAAGCATAGAGGGGAAAAAAAGTAAAGAAATTGGAATGTTATCGGCCGGTGCCTAATGATTATTTAAAAAATTATTATTTTTCCTTTTTGCGAAGGCTTTTTCCTACTTCCCGCGTATCTATTTAAACATTCCCACCCAAAATATATCCTAGAAGGGGGTGGTCTATGAAGATTTGAAAATGACGAGATATAATCCTGCCTTATTTAATTATTTTTGGCTTGTACCGATAGTTATAGAAAAATGGCGAAGAATAGGGTCATCGGACAAAAATTGAGGACTATCGGGGGTCTTTAATGTCATCATTCCTTTTGGTTCATGTTGGTGACGTATTTACAGAGGGGTAAAGCATGCAATCACGACGCTCGAACGTGGGCACTATTTTTAAAATCATCTCATTCATTTCCTTATTTTTTATAGTTCATTGCGGCCAAGGGGAATTTTCTTCCCTGAATTCCGATTCGGAGAACTCCTCTGGGGTCGATGCCGCAGGCACCAATGAATCCAATGGAAAAAACGCCACTCCGAATTTCGAGGTTCGCTCTATTGACGCAACCGGTAATAACTTCGACCATAACTTGTGGGGCAGTGCAGGCACCTCCTTAAAACGACTCGCGCCTAGTGCCTATGCGGATGGCATTTCCGCACCCGCAGGCGAGAACAGGCCGAGTCCACGTGAAATTAGCAATGGGATCATTCGACAAGATCAATCGATTCCCAACAATCGCAATCTTTCTAGTTTTGTGTTCGCCTGGGGACAGTTTCTCGATCACGATATCGACCTGACTTTAACCGACCCAAACGAGTCCCTACCCATATTGGTCCCCTTGGGAGACCCCTTTTTTGACCCCCAAAGTTCAGGAACTGAAACCTTGGATTTTTTTCGAAGTGTTTTTGATATCGATAGTGGTATCGATGGCGATAACCCTCGGCAACAAACTAACGTGATCACCGCCTTCATCGATGGCTCTCAAGTTTATGGTTCCGATACGGTGCGGGCTACTTGGCTGCGTACCGGGGTAGGGGGGAAGCTGAAAACCAGCGAAGGCGATATGATGCCTTTTAATGACGGTACCCAAAGCAATGCGCCCAATGAAGCTACGGTGTTTTTTCTCGGAGGCGATATCCGTGCCAACGAAACCGTTACCTTGTCGGCGTTGCATACCCTCTTTGTGCGGGAACACAATCGATTGTGCGATGAAATAGCCGTGGCTCACCCCGATTGGGACGATGAGCAAGTCTATCAACATGCCCGGCGGTGGGTGGGCGCCTTTCTGCAGTCTGTCACCTTTAATGAGTTTTTACCTGCCCTCCTGGGTCCCCATGCCCCCGGACCCTACCGGGGCTACGATTCTGCAAAGGAGCCAGCTATTTTTAATGAGTTTTCAACGGCGCTCTTTCGGGTAGGGCACACCATGTTACCCAGTGAATTGTTATTGGCCGACGATGCGGGCCTGTTGCCCCTTTCCCTACAGAACGCGTTTTTTAATCCAGATGTCCTTCTTGATGAGGGGATTGGGCCCATTTTATCGGGCTTGGCCCTGAATCCCATCGAGGAGATCGACCCCCATTTGGTCTCAGAGGTGCGCAACTTTTTGTTTGGAGCACCCGGTGATGGCGGCCTTGACTTGGCCTCGCTCAACCTGCAACGGGGACGGGATCATGGTTTGCCCGATTATAATAGTTACCGGGAGGCCTTAGGATTAAAGCCAATCGCTGATTTTTCCAAATTGACCGATAATGCAAATTGGCAAGCGGCCTTCCAAGATTTATATGGCACCGTTGACGATGTAGATCTTTGGGTGGCCGCCTTAGCCGAAGACCATTTGCCTGCGGCGAGTGTGGGTGAAACGATCTCACGTACTTTAAATATGCAATTCGAGGCCCTGCGTCGCGGAGACCGTTTTTGGTACGAAAACGATTCGGCTTTTACCGAGCAGGAAGTTCATTTGATTCGTAACACGAAGCTTTCCCAAATCATCTTACGAAATACTTCCATCTCGAGTTTGCCCGCAAATGTATTTCGTATTCCTGATAATCTAAATTGATTTGGGTAAGAAAAAAATAAATTAAACCGTCTTCGAGAAGGTTGGGGTCGATGCGCTTCGTTTGATTTCAATCAAATAGTTGTCAAAGGCCATCGCGATATTTCTCAGAAAAAGATGACCTAGCCCCCGTGACTTTAAGGTAGTCCCATTCCATTCCAAAAGACCGTCGTCTTGAAGGGAAGACAGCTGTTGCAGGGAGTCCTGGAAATAGTCTGCGAACTTAATATTCCAATGATGTTCAAAGGTAGGAATATCAATTTCCCGGTTACACATAATTTGAGTGATGAGATCTCGCCTGAGTCTATCGTCGGTGTTTAAGAGGTATCCTCTGAAAGTAGATAACTGATTAGACTGGATCGCATTTTCGTAATTTGGCAATTCCTTCTGATTTTGGAAATAATTACCACCCACATAAGAAATTGCACTGACTCCAAAGCCAATTTGATGGGCATCGGCTCGGGTGGAATACCCCATGAAGTTCCGATGAATGGATCCATTCGACTGAGCCAAGCTCAACTCGTCATCGGCTAAGGCAAAATGGTCCATGCCTATAGGACAATAGCCATGACCTTGTAAGGTTTCGTAGGCCATTTCAAATAAATGAATTTTGGTTTCAGGCGAGGGAAGATCCCCATCTTTAAAACTACGCTGCACCGGCCTCACCCAAGGGACATGGGCATAGCTATAAACGGCGAGGCGATTGGGTTTTAGATGCACGACTTTTTCCAGGGTGTCTTTCCAGCTGGTGTCGTTTTGTCCGGGAAGCCCATAAATAAGGTCGAAGTTAAAGTGTTTAAATCCAAGCTTGCGGAGGTACGACAACATCTCGGCGGTCATTTCATAGCTCTGATGACGGTGAATGAGTTGTTGCACCTTGGGATCAAAATCCTGGACTCCCAGGGAGATGCGATTAAAATGTTGGCGCCAAATGGCATCGCAAAAGGCATGGGTACTGGTGCGGGGATGCATTTCAATGGCGATTTCCGCGCCGGTCGCTAGGGTAAAACAGTCGCGAATCTTCTCTATCAGTAGGTCGATTTCTTGGGGTTGCAGAAAGTTGGGCGTACCACCGCCAAAATGTAGCTGGGTCACCTTGCCTCGTTGTTTCGGCAACAGCCTTGAGACCTGGTCTATTTCATTGAGCAGATGCTTTACGTAAGGGGCCGAACGGCTATGGTCTGAGGTGATGACCTGCATGCAACCGCAAAAATGGCAGAGGCGTTCACAGAAGGGGAGGTGAAAATAAAGTGATAGCGGTTCGTTTGCTCCAAGGCTTTGTAAACTATCTTTAAAATCATCGGGGCCAACGGTGGTGACCCACGCGGGTACCGTCGGATAACTGGTATACCGGGGGCCGGGGACATTATACTTGGCAAGCCATTTTCTTAATGGTGGGGTCATAACTGTCTTTTAGTGAGCTAAGGACTTTTCCTCAAGGGCTTTCAACTTCTTTTGGGCGATCCGGGTCAGGAGTGCCAAGATTAAGAACAGCGAGAGCCATAATAGGATGTGTAGCCCGTCACTTATTTTCCAGGGCGATTCGCCTTTACTCAGGTCTGCCACATGGGAGGCCACGCTCCCGTAATAAACGCTTAATAAAACGGTGCCCATGGTGCCAAATACGGCCCAAAAGTATTCTCGAAATCTAACTCCAGTCAGACCTAAAAAATAAGACAATAGGGCAAAGGGCAGCGGCAGGATTCGCAATAATACCAGGGCGGTAAAGCCTCCCGCCTGGATTAATTGATCGAGGTGTTGCAATTTGGGTTTGTCTTGAACCTTTTGAAGCAGCCAATTTCTTAACAACCGCTGTGCTAAAAAAAACATGATGGAGGCACTGAGCAACAAGCCGATGACGGTGTATACGCCTCCCCATGCCAAACCAAAAAGGGCGCCACCGAAAAAGCAGAGGGGATCCGTAGGAAACGATAGGACCGGAAGTAGGGTGATCAGCAGAATAAAAATCGCCGGGGCCCAAGGGCCTTGGGATTCTACCCAGTTTTTTATATAAGTCCACTCGTCATAAAGAGATTCCCCAAAAAGAAAAACAATTATCAGAATCAGACACAGGATGCCCAGTTTGATGGCCCAGGAAACGAGTGTATTATTTTTTAGGGAGTTTAACCACATAGGCGATGGCTTGCTGCAACCAGAAGTTTAAGGATGCCTTTCGTTTTAATCCTTCGGGTTCCACCATGATCCAACCACGCATGGGTCGTCCGGTGATATCAAAAGGATGAGTGTGG